>DATKQS010000009.1 GCA_035532555.1 Thermoplasmata archaeon
TGTTCAGTGTCGATGAGAAGCCCCAGGTCCAAGCGCTGGAGCGCAAGCAAACAGTTCTACCGACGGGGCCCAAGTTCGTAGAGGGGCGCTCCCATCAGTACAAGCGGAACGGAACAATCGATCTGTTCGCCGCCCTCGAGATCCTCACGGGGGAAGTGGTAACGGAGTTCCACCACCGTCACCGGCATCAAGAGTTTCTGGCATTCCTGAGCACCCTGGACCGAAGAGCCGCCCCCGAGTTCGAGGTGCACGTAATCCTCGATAACCTCAGCGCGCACATGACCGCCGAGGTGGATCGGTGGCTGCGAGGTCACCCCCGATTCCACCTTCACTTCACGCCGACGCACTCGTCCTGGCTGAACGCTGTCGAGGGATGGTTTTCCAAGCTCACGAACAAGGGCCTGAAGCGGGGGAGCTTCCGAAGTGTTCCCGAGCTTCAGAAGGCGATCCGGGGGTACGTGGAGAGCCACAACTCGGCGTCGATCCCGTTCGTGTGGACCAAGTCCACCGATGAGATCCTACGCAAGATCTCCAAAATACGGCATCTGGCTGTTACAGCCCACTAGGAGGCCCACTTCACATGCCGGGAGGGCGCTCGATCAGGACCAGTTCGTGCTTAGCGAACAACGCACCAAGGCGAGCAGGATCGGGAACGACGCCGGGTTTGGAGAACATCCGGTCGAACTCAATGAAGAACTTCTCCTGCAGGTCCGCCGGGTGGAAGACTATGAACGCCCGCCCCTGCGAATCGCCGACATTCTTGAGACCGTGAGCCCCTCGCGACGCGACGTGGTGCACGTCGCCTGGACCCGCCCGGGCAGCCTCCTTTCCCTTGATGCCCTTGGAATAGAACTCAAACGTACCCTCCCGAATCATGATGGATTCCTGAGCGGGATGAGTGTGGAGGAACTGCGGACCGCCTCCGGGCGGGAAGATGTGCTCCATGATCGAGTACGATCCACCGGTCTCGTCGCCGGCGACTCGTACATACATGGTCACTCCCAGAACGGTCAGCGGACCGCGGCCAACGGGCGCGTGCGGGGACTTAGTACCGGTCGACACGAAACTGCGTACCCCCGGTTGGGAGTATAGACTTTCCGAAGCCCACGCGCCGGACCTCGGTCGGCCGCCCCGGCGCCGAGCCGTAGGCACCCCTAGTTCTTCGGGGCGTGGAACGATCCCGGGGCCTTCGCCTTGCGAGCAGCGTCCTCTTCGGCCACCCAACGGTTCGCCTGGACAATCCGACCGAGCTTCTCGACAAAGCCCTCGAGTTGATCGCCGCGAATGCCCACGACCATCTTGTCGAACCCGAGGTCGGTGTAGATCCGCGACCCGGTGCAGCCGAGGGAGATGGCGACCGGCGCTCCCGCGTTGAGTACCGGCATGATCGAGCACATCGGGCGACTGAGCATGGGCACCTGCTTCGCATCCGACCCCGACTCCGCCGCTTCGGCGACCAACATGGCTGCGGTGGGTGGAGCGAAGAGCAGCACACCCGTCGGAGGAAACGGAAGTGAGCCAAGGGGCCCGTAGGCAACGAAGTGAGGAGCCTCGGCGTTGTGCGGAACGCGGGCTTCCTCTCCCGGGTTCAGGTATCCTTCCTTTTGCATGGACCCGATCGTGCCCATGAGTCGGCTGCCCAGGTCTCCCTTGGGTGGTATCCCCAAGACGAACGCTCCGATCTCGCAATCCTCGTGTAGGGCTATCGGTGCCACGAACGCACGCTGGGTACCGTACGCAAAGAATGTGCAGACCGAAGGCACGCCGCCGGGGTGGATCGGCACTCCCTCCGGGGGCGCGTCCAGGTAGGAGATCTGCACTGGAGGTGTGTCCAGTTCTAGGTAGCGAGCAAGCTCATCGGCCATCGTCTGGAGTTCCTTCGTCATCGGGTGGACCATTCGCGACAGACGGTCGGGGGTCTTGAGCCTGCCCTCGCTCGCGGGCCCCGCGTGCTCGCTCGCGAATCCGGTTCTCGTCCTGAAGCCGTGCCGCTGCCTTCGAAGACCGCCTGGGCGCGGTAGGTAGGAGACATAACGGGGCATGCGTCGTCGAGCTCGTGGGGTACCGACCGAGGGAGTACGACCACATCGTGGTAGGCGCCGGAGCGCTGGGAACTTCCACGGCCTACCATCTCTCCGGCCATGCCGGACGAACGCTCGTTCTAGAGCGATTCTACGAGAATCACGCATTTGGATCGTCACACGGTAGGACCCGGATCCTCCGTACGGCCTATGCCGAAGGGACCGCCTACGTGCCGCTCGTTCTCCGAGCCCGCCGTCTCTGGATGCGTCTCGGCCGAGATACGGAGCAGGAGATCTTCCGCCCGACCGGTGTTCTCCTCGCGGCCCCTTCGAACTCGGCCGCTCTAGCGCGGGCCCGGGCTAGCGCCCGCCGCTACGGTCTTTCCAGCGAGTCGTTCGACCCGGAAGGCGCCCGGGAGCGGTTTCCGGCCTTCCAATTTGTCCGGGGGGACGCGGCGCTCTGGGATCCCGCCGGAGGAGTCCTCTTTCCCGAGCGGGCGATCCGCGCGTATCGTCGGCTCGCCCATGACCGGGGAGTCGCATTCCGGTGGAACTCCCCGGTCACCCGGTGGAGGCGGGCCTCGGGCGGGCGGATCCTCGTGAGCACCAAGACTCGGGAGTACCTCGCCCACTCCCTGGTCTTGACGGCGGGCGCTTGGCTTCCAACGTTGGTTCCCTCCCTCCACCTACCGTTAGAGGTGGAACAGCAGACCGTGTACTGGTTCCGAGCCTGGGATCAACGGGGTGCATCGTTTCGCGCCATGCCCGCGTTCGTCTGGTACAGCCCCGAGGGCGGCTACTACTACGGGACACCGAACGTGGGGGACGGAGTGAAGATCGGGGGCAACGTGGGACAGCGAGTTCGGGATCTCGATCGTCGTCCGCCTCCCTCCTTGCGGGAGCTGCGTTCGGTCCAGAGATTCCTAAGGAGTCGGCTTCCGGGTCTCGCTCCGGAACCCAGACGGGGGGCCCGTTGCCTGTATACGAACACCCCCGACAAGAACTTCATCGTGGACTTCCACCCCGGCGGCTCGAACGTCGTCATCGTGAGTGCCTGCTCCGGCCACGGGTTCAAGTTCGCGAGTGCGATGGGCGAGCTCATCGCGAACGGCGTGAGGCGGGGCTCACTTCCGCGTTTGCTCGCTCCGTTCGGGTTGCCGACCGTCCGCCGGGATTGAGAAGGCCGGCTGGGTGGACCTGAAGCGCAGATCGAAGCCCCGTCGAGTTTGGCCCCGACCGCGGGTCAACTATGCTTGACGGAGCGATTAACGCGCCGCGATGGAATCCGCCCTACGAGGTAGAGCTCATGGGGCACATGCGGGAGAAGCTGAACGAATTCCAGTCGCTGGTCGCAACGTTGCAAAAGGAGTACCCCCAGGAGATCGAGGGGTTCCTGACCTTCATGAAGAAGGCGGAAGGGGGTCCGGCGCTCCCCGCGAAGCAGAAGGAGATCATCAGCGTCGCCCTCGGCGTCGCCGCGCAATGTGAGTGGTGTATCGCCTTCCACGTCTCCGCTGCGGTCTCGCTCGGAGCGACCCGGGGGGAGCTCATGGAGGCCGGGTTCGTCGCAGTGGTCATGCATGGGGGACCTGCCCTCACGTATCTGACGCCCTTGGTCGACGCCGTCAACGAATTCGCTCCGGTACGTCCCAAGGGGTGAGGGGAAGAAAGGGTCGATCGCCTCGTCGTTTTCGGCGAGGAAAACGGAGTCCTTTTCCACGTCCCCGCCTGCTGGGCCGGATACGCGAGGACCACGAACGATGAGGATCGAGGGGATCTCTTGGGCGGGAGACAAGACACACTCCTTCGAGGGGCAGCGGCGATTCGTGGAGCAAATACTCGGTCTCTCGGTTGCCCACGAAGCCTCGGACTTTGTCGTGTTCAAGCTCCCGAACGGCGACACGTTCGAGATTTTCGGCCCTCGCGCCCCAACCCCACCGGAACAGTTCAGCCGAAACGAGATCGTAATCGGGTTTCGCGTGGACGATATCGACCAGGCGCGCGAAGAGCTCAGTTCGGCCGGTATCGAACTGCTAGGACCAATCCAGCAAGACCGCCCTGGTGGCCATGCCTGGCAACACTTCCGCGCGCCGGATGGGAAGGTCTACGAACTCTGTTACGACCCTCCACAGGGGTAGGGTCGAACATCGCTCTTCGCATTAGAGATCCGCCCCCGTTGGGGCCCACCCTCCCTCTACCGAGAGACGGGGCGGGCTTCTCACATGCGATCCGCTAGGATGGGCGGGCCGATGCTTCCGGTGCGCTAGATCCGCGGAGGTTCGCCCCACGCAGCTCGGGTAGAGGCCCGCTCTCCGGAGATCTCCCGAAGGCCGGGAGGAGTTGGACGGGAGATGGAACTTCGCTCGGTGGGTGATATTGCGAGGGAGGTCGTCCGCCGATCCGAACGACCTTCTCTGCCACCGTTGCACAGTAACCGCACTCCTCGCACGACCGCTGTTCGCACCCGGTTGCTGCGATCCGTCGGAGGAAGCCGGGGGGGAAGGCGTCGTTGTCGATGGTCACATCTTCGAACGCGGCGAACGCTTCGCGCAGTGGCTCGACTACGTCCGGAGCCACTCCGCGTTGGGAGAGTGTCGCGAGGGCCCGGGACGGTCCCTTGATCTGGACGGAGCTCAGGAGATCGAGGAGGTTCCCGTGGTACGTTCGATTGGTGTAGGCTCGAGCCGTGGTCGCGAGCCACTCGGTCGACCGATTCCGCCCGGAGATCTTGAAGCGATGGACACCGGCTTCCTCGTAGAACGCGAGATCCTCGGGGCGCACCCAGATCGAAGAGATGAGTTTCGTGGGGTCGCGGACCACCTCGAGGCCGCATTGGAGGATCGGGAACTCGAACCAGATGCGATCCTCCCCCGGCTGCGAGCACAGCGAGCTCGTGTTCAGATGGTGGGCCCGGAACGGGCACTCTCGAATGCAGGTCTGGTTCGTAAGGATCTCGATGCGGGCACCCGTCCGGGCGAGTCCGCGGATGAGGGGGAAGTTTCGATCCTCCTCCTCAAGGATTACGGTGTCCGCGCCGAGCCGTAGGAAGTACTCGGCCTGGCTCACCGACCGAATGCGGGCGAAGGAGGAGACGGAAATGGGAACCTCGGGGTGGGCGCGATGGACCGCCTCGACGAGCGCAGGGATGGCGATCACGAATCCGTCGACCCCCAAGTCGAGGAACTCGGCGACCTCCTTCAGGAAGGCATCGAGGTAGCCCGATCGGTACTCCTTCAGCCCGAGATCGTTGCTGTTCAGGGTCGCGTAGAACTCGCGCCCTCCGCGATGGATGATCTGGAGGTGGCGGCGGAACCCTTCTCGATCGACCTCGGGAAGGATGTACGGGGGGCGCCCCGCTCCCGTCAGAGAGACGGGAAAGCCGCCGAAGAACGTCCGGACGGGCAACTCCGAGACCTGTTCCGGAAGGGCGTCGTCGAAATTGGTTGCCAGTACGAGCTCCATCGGCCCTCGGAAGCCCGCCTATCATGTCAGCGTACCCCCGCACCGGTGCGGCAGAAGTGGCATCCACAGTCGCCGTTTGCTACTCTATCGTGACTCCGAACGACCGCGACCTCGATTCCTTAGATCGCATTCGTCAGCAGATCGAACGCATGGACCGTTCGATCGTCATGATGCTCGCCGCTCGTCTCGCCACCGCCCAGCGGGCACTTCGACTGCGGGCCGGACACGATCGGAGTATCACGGACCGCAAGCAGGAGCGCCGGGTCCTCGCCCGGAGCCGGATGTGGGCCCAGGATCTGGGTGTGCCGCCGGCGCTTGTCGAGGACCTGTTCCGCTCGCTCGTCGAGGAGGGAAAGGCGCGCTTCCAGTCGGCCACCGTCGTTCCGGAACCTCCTGTGGTCACGGTTCTCTTGGTCGATCCGGCGCTGGCGCCGCACGACTTAGAGAGGCCGCCGGAAGTGCAGCTCGTCGCCGTACCGGAGTCCCGCTAGCTTAGCGGTGGCCCGGCGGAGAAGCTCCAGCGTCGTGGAGCGGCTGGTCCCCAGCATGCGGGCCACGTCTCCGAGCGAACCCCGTCGTGGGTAGGCAAAGTATCCTAGGTCGTAGGCGATCCGTAGCGCGCGATCCTGCCGCAGCGTGAGGGTGGTCTTGGATCGGTACGGCCGCAACCGCACGATCGCCGGCGACGGGGCGCTTCCCCGAGGAAGGTCCCGGAGGAAGGCTTTGGTCCGCGCTCCTCGAGGGAGAACCACCCGCCACGGAGCACCCTCCTCCCGGGCCTGGAGAGGGCAGCTCACGCAGAGGCCTCCGGCCCGATACGTCGCCGTACACGCCGCCGGTGCCGGCTCGCTCACCCGTACCAGAACGCGCCTCGGTCCGAGCCGAGCGAGTGCGAGGTGCCGGAGGGGCAGCCGACGGCGGAGCGCGTGAAGGAGATGGTCCATCCGCTCCGGCTCGACGTCAATATCGAGCCAGCGAAGCAGGCGTCGTGGAGTCTGGTCGGTCAAGCGACAGGCGATCAGGTGCGACTCGGCTCCCTCTCGTCGAAGGATCTCGGAAACGGAATGGTCCGTGTGCCGTCGATCGATCCGAATTTCGAGAAGGGAACCCCCGGGGGGGTCTACGTGCGTTCGTGTCGGGCGCCGTGCGCCTCGACCTGGATGGGATTGGATGCGGGCCTCGGGCATGGTCTCGCCGTCACGCTAGGCCGCGGATACGGTATGAACGTACCGTCGAGGCCGGTCATGGGGAATCACCTCCCTTGGCGCACGGCCGAAGAGGGCTCATTGAGCTGTGATCTGGGCGCGTCTCACCCGAGCGGAACCCACGCACGGATCGATACTAAGGCAGAGGCGTACCTCCTCCCGCTCCGGGCTTGAACGGGGGCCTTCCGACTCCACAGAAGTGACCCGAGCTAGGCCTTGTCATCGTGCTCGAGCCGTTTCCCCAGGCCCAGCACACCGTCCGACGTGTAGCAGATGCGGCGATGGAATTCGATCACCGCCGTGTTGTAGGCTCGAATCCAGTACTTGGCAATTGATTCACTGACGTAGGAGCCACTCACGGGGGGCCCTCCTGCAGGGCTCTCAAGCGGTGAGGCAGCCGTCTTCGTCGGACCACCTCGCGTGTCTCGCCCAGCCGGTAGCCGATGGCCCGAGCCAGGTGGTTGAGCAGATCCTCGAACCGTAACAACTCCTCGACGACCACGAACCCCTTGGGTCCTTGACGGCCCTCGCTCGTCCAGAGTAGCTTGAGGATCACCCATTCGTTGTGGAGCAACGCCGCTACGCCCATGTGCAGGAGGCGGAGCGCGGGGCGGCGGCTACTGGTCCGCGCCAGCGCCTGACCGATCATCCGGTACGAGGTCTCAATCCCGAACCTTCGTCGGTAGATCGTATCGGTACCGGCGAGGGGAACATCGCCCAACACTGCGAAGATGAGATACTGACAGCCGTGCTTGCCCCACTTCCGACCTCGCTGGTAACGGACGACCACGTGGATCGTGAGGGGGAGCGGCGCCGCCTCCCCCTTGGGATCACGCAGAGCGTGCTCGGTGACGTAGGCCTTGTTGCCCCTCTCCCACTTCTTCCGCTGCCGGGAGCCGAGGCGCAAGGGAACGATGGCCGTGAGGCCTTTGGCCTTCAGCCAGGAGAGGACCTGAAAGGTGTAGAAGCCGCGGTCGAGCAGGACCCGACGGACCTCTCCTCCGGCCTGCTCGAAGTCGTAGAGGGCGGCCTGGACGACTCCGAGCATGCCGCCGTTGTGGTCCACGTAGCGAACGGAGGCGATGAAACGGAAGTCCGGGAGAAGCACGGAGAGGGTGGCGTAGCGATAGGCACGATGGGTTCCGCGCTCCTCCTTCGTCTTCACGTACTGGGGCCGACGGCGGTCGATGGGTCCCCCGTAGTACGGGCGATCGTGCAAGTCGATCGCCACATCGACGGGGTGGCGCGGGAGATACGGCTGGATCTGACGACGGAGGGTGAGCGTCAGGGCACGCTGGACCTTCCGCCGTTCCAGGTGCTCGAGATGATGGCGAGCGGTCCGATCCGATACGCCTCGGCGGCACTGAACTCGGGCACGGGTGACCGAGATGCCTCGGGCAGCGGCTCGGAGGAGGAGGTCGACCGTCTGGCGAAGGGAGGGGAGGGGGGAAGCTCTGGGAGAGGGAGGCCACGAGCAAGGGGAGAGCCCAGCCGAGGGCCCGCCGACGGATCCCCCGGTCGGTGAGGGCGCGCGGTCTCCTTCGGCTCCGGAGGGGCGGTGAGTATTTCTCTCGGTGGCGAGCTCCCTTCGCTGCGGTCGCAAGACCGCCGCCGCGGCGTGTTGGCCTCACACCGATTCGTCCGCGGTGTTCCTCTCATCAACGCCCGTCTCCATCGGAAAGGGATGGAGCCCGGAGCCCCCGACGAATCAGCGGATCACGTCAGTCGGCCGGTTGCCAAGTACTGGAATCTGCAGGTGGACCCATCGGAACATCAGGGAGTGGGCAGGCGCTTTGCGAACGCGCCGGGGTCTAGGGCCTGCCAGGACCGCACCGGTCCGGTCGATGATTCGGCGCGTAGCAGGATCATGGCCTGCTTCGCGCTCAGTGCTTCCTCGAGCGCGACCCGGAGCTCACCCAGATCGGCCGTGTCGTTGGCGTATACGCTCATTTCCAACTCTTTTCCGACCACCACCGAGAGCACGTAGAAGCTCGTCCCTCCCGCGATACTGATCGTTGCCGCATCACCGTCCTCGATGTCGACCGGCAAATGAATCCCCTCCGCGGGCCGCAGGACCCACCGCCCCTATCACGTTCGCGTGTAGATAGGGAATCGTTCCCGATAGGGCGGGCCTCGATCTCTCTGCGCTCTTCGGTCATTATATCGACGGACGGGCTCGACCGAACGATGATCGACCGAGGAAGTGTCCTCGCCCTCTACGACGCCGAGATGCGCCGGGACCCGATCCCCGAGCCGGGGACGCAGGTGGAACGAGTCGGCACGATCGTGCGGGTCGTGGGCACGGACAACTATGTGCTGTTCTCAGACCTTACGGAGGCCGGTGCACGCGCGGTGGTGACCTCCCAGGCCAACTTCTTCCGGGACGCGGGAGTGAAGGTGGAATGGAAGGTCTTCGGGCACGACCTGCCGAAGAACCTCACGGACATCCTCGGTGAGGAGGGGTTCGTTCCGGACGAACCGGAGACGCTCGTCGCTTTCGATCTCCGCAACGAATCGCTCGGCACCCCATCGATATCGGGCCTAGAGATACGCCAGGTCGTCGATGCGACCCAGCTACGCGATGCCCTCCGGGCGAGCGAGGCGGCCTTTGGACCGGATACTCACGGATTCCTGGACCGATACCGAGATCGTCTCACTGATCCAACGATGGCCCTGTTCGTGGCGTACGTCGACGGATCCCCGGCCGCGACGGGGCGGCTCGAAATGCCGCCCGGCAAGTCCTTCGCCGGACTTTGGGGAGGCGGCACCTCGCCCCGATTTCGTCACCGCGGGATCTACCGAAGCCTCGTCGCGGCCCGAGCGGCCCTCGCCCGGCGGCGCGCTTACTCCTTCCTCACGGTAGACGCCGGGACGATGAGTCTCCCGATCCTAGAGGGGCTTGGATTCGTTCCATTGACCACGACTCGAGGGTGGGTCCTTCGTCCGCCGCAGCCTCCTCTCCCCTGAGCGGCCGGAGAGAGTCGAAATAGCCGGTGGGCCTCGGAGTCCCAGTACGCATGGGGGCTCCGGATACTCTCCGCGCTCTGGTCGATACGTTCCTGCCGGCACGCTCCGCGGACCCACGAGGCCCTCCGTATCCCGCGGCGTCGGCGGTCGGACTGGACCAAGAGATCGCCGAGATCGTTACCGGCCTCTCCCGGGGAGAACAGAGAGATTTTGCGAGATTGCTGTCGACACTGGATTCTCCCCTTGCGAACCTGTTGCTCACGGGCCGCCCCGTGCGGCTAGCTCGCCTCGATAGCTCCGCTCGCGAACGCTACCTCCGGGGTTGGGCGACCAGTCGGCTTGCGGCGAAGCGAAAGGGATTCTATGCGATCAAGCGACTCGCCGCCGGACAGTACTATTCCGGGCCCCTCGCTGGCGGGCCCAATCCACTCTGGAGTCGGATCCACTACGACCTACCGAATGCCCCGTCCGTCCTTTCGGATCCCCTCGACGGCCTCTCACCGGTGCGCCCGGACCACGATGTCGAGTCGGAGGTCGATGTCTGCATCATCGGCAGCGGAGCCGGAGGCGGTGTGATCGCGGACCGGCTCGTTCGGGCGGGCTACACCACCGCCGTTCTCGAAGCCGGTGGCTGGTTCGCCCACCGATCGTACCCTCGTGTCGAACGGGATGCACGGAACCAGCTCTTTGCGGGCCGAGGGCTGCTCACGACTCAGAACGGTGCGATCGGCATCCTCGCGGGAGAGACCGTGGGCGGAGGGACCGCGATCAACTGGATGACGTGCCTCCCACCTCGTTCCGAAGCCCGCACGGAGTGGGCCCGAGACGGAGCGATGGAAGGAATCGACGGTCCCGATTTCGATCACCAGCTCCAGATGGTGGCCGATCGAATTCACGTGTCCACGATGGAGAGCGACGTCAACGCCAACAACGATTCCCTTCGTCGAGGGTGCGTCGCGCTGGGCCTCCGCCAGGGGACCGACTGGGACGTGATCCCGCGCAACGCCGTAGGCTGCGAATCGCGCTGTGGCTTCTGCGCCTTTGGTTGTCCGTACGCCGCCCGGCAATCCGGGCCGGTCACGTTCCTTCTGGACGCGCTCCGCGGGGGCACTCGACTGTATTCGTCCACACGGGCGGACTACGTGGAGGTGGAGCAAGGCCGAGCGACCGGGGTCCGAGCGACCTTCCGCGACGGGAAGGTCACTCGCCAAGTACACCTCCACGCCCGCGCCGTGGTCGTAGCGGCCGGAGCGCTGCAGACCCCCGCGTTGCTCCTGCGCTCGGGCATCCGCCACGCCGGCGTGGGAGCGGGGCTCCGGCTCGATCCCACCACGGCCGTGGCCGGAGAGTTCCCCACGCCGGTGCGGACCTGGGTCGGTCCTCCCCAGACGATCGGAGTCTATCGGTTCCAGACGAGCGACGTGGGCGCCCACGGACCCTGGATCGAGGTCGCGCCTGCGCATCCGGGTCTTTCGGCGATCGCCCTCCCGTGGGCGGGAGCCGAAGACTTCCGCCGCCTCATGGAGCGGAGCGAGTACGTTGCCACCCCCATCGTGCTGGTTCGCGACGTGGGCGAAGGTCGTGTCACCATCGACTCGGAAGGGCGACCCCGGTTTGACTACGTTCTCACTCGACGGGATCGACAGAACCTTGTGAGGGGCGTGGTCGAGACCGCCCGGATCCTTCGTGCCGGCGGTGCGACTCGGCTGCTCTCCCTCCAGACCCCCTATGCCGAGGTCGGCGATGGGAGCGGACCTCTCTCGGAAGGAGAGCTGGATCGTTTCATCGCTCAGGTCGAACGGGTCGGCATTCGGGACAATGCGACCGCGCTGTTCTCGGCCCACCCTATCGGAAGCGCACGCGCCGGACGCGATCCCCGCACGTCCGCCGCGAGACCATCGGGGGAGGTCCACGGTGTCGAAGGGCTCTGGATCGGCGATGGGAGCCTCCTGCCATCGGCCCCGGGAGCCAACCCGATGATGTCGATCCTTGCCGTCGCCCAGCGGACCGCCGACCAACTATTGGTTAAGCTCGGTGCGAGTTGAGCCGGTCGGCCACGATCCATGCCCCATCGAACCGGGGGCGCCGTAGGAGTTCCCCTCCGTTGGAATCACCCGGCGACCCGAGATCCTTCACTTTGGGGGAGCGGCTATCCAGCGCGCAAGTCGCGGACCTCGCGCACGCCCCGTCGCCCAGATCCAGCGATCGATGGCGAAGTATCTTCCAGCCCCTCCGATGAAGAGCACCAGATAGATCAGTAGGTAGAGCGGATGTGGGCCCACGTTGGTTCCGCCGGGCGTTTGGAACGTGCTGAAGAACTGGGTCCCCAGGAACACGATGGACGCGGCCGCGCCGACGATGCAAGCGAGCCGTGTCGTGATCCCGAGAAGGAACGCAACCGCGAGGTAGGCCGTAAGAACAGCCGTGATCCATGCAAAAACGAACCAATGAGCCGCCACAAAATCGGCCACGGCCGGACCGCCCAGGCTCGTGGGGGCAAAGGAGAGCGCGACGCTCTGGAAGGTGGGGAAAAATTGATTGGACGGGGCGAGGATGAATATCATGTTCAGGGCCCATACGAGTCCCATCCCGACTCGAAGAAGATCGATGGACACTCCCCGGCGATCGGACTGCCAGGACTCGCGCACGCGGACGAGCCACCCTTGTTCTTGGGACGCATGCGTGGCGATCGGGGGACGGCTCTTGGCCGGGTGGCTCGTCGTCACACCTCCCTGGATTGCGCTGTGAGGGAAAAGCCCTCGGGCGGCCCCTTCTCTTTGGGAGGCGTCCGACTCTCGCAGATCGATCCCAAGAGCGAAGACCCACGCTCGTGACCCGTTCGGCCGGGAGCGGCTCCCGAGTGCGTGAGCGCGCTCCCGTGGCCCGGCCCATCCGGCGCTCGGATGCGCCGGGAGGCGGCGCCGGCCGGGGTCAATTGAAATAGACCGATGCGTTATGGGAGGAACGCCCTCCTCAACCGTTCAACTTCCATGCTCGGAGCCCCCACCGCCAACTCGAACACTGTCCGCGCGTCGCTCGCGATCGAGGTGCTGCGGGTCGGGGTCGGCATCGTCTGGCTGATGAACTTCGTCTTCATTGTCGCGCCCGCGAACAATTACTTTGGCAACTTCGCAGCGATCGTCCTTTCGCTCGGTCCGACATCGATCGGCGGGTCGGGGTTGGAGCAGTTCGTCGCCGCGAACGCGGCGATCTTTGCCTGGCTGGTCGCGATCGTCACGGGGTACCTGGCGTTTGCCTTCATCTTGGGTCTGACAACGCGATGGGCCTGCATCATCGGAGGGATCTTCTCCGCCGTAATCATCGGTGCCCAGCTCGGGAGTATGTTCGCGTTCCCGGGCGGGACGGATGTGGGGGAACACCCCCTCTACCTGGTGATCTACGTAGCCCTGGTTCTCGGAGGAGCGGGCGCGGCCTACTCCTTGGACCACCGGATCGCCGAGGCCGTGGCCCGGCGCCGCGCGTACCGGGCCGCCTTGAACGAGCCGGCGCCGAGAGGGGTGTGGGCGGCCGGCTCGACTTCCCGGTTCTTCCTCACCTACTTCATTGCAGGGATTCTCATCTCCTTCGGAATGGGGATGGGGCTCATGGTAGCCATCCCAGCGAATCCCCCTCCGTCCCCCGCACCGATCCACTACTCGTACGCGAATCTCACGATCTCGATCAACGCGACCACCGGCTGGCCCCAATACACGCCGTCGAACTTCACGGTGAGCAACGGAGAGGTCATCTTCACCATCATCGACCTCGACTCTCCGATGAATTGGTCGCCATGTCCGTGCGTCGTGACCGGTACTAATGCCGGCGTCGAGATCATCAATGGGACTCCGGTCCACGTCATCCCGTCGACGAACGTCGCCCATTCGTTCAGCATCCCCAACCTGGGCCTCTCGGTGTACCTCCCGGGCCTCAGCGTCATCCGGTTCACCGTCGATCTGATCAACCCAGGATCCTTCGGATGGTTCTGCGTCGTACCTTGCGGGGCGGGGGCTAACCCGTACTCTAGCCCGCCGATGGGAGTTCCCGGCTACATGACGGGAACCATGACGATCACCTAACGTCGTTTGGTGTCGGCGGTGAGAACTTGCTCAACCCGCTCGGTCGATCCCGCCGACTCCAGGAGCGCTCCGGCTTCCCGGTTCTTGAACGTAAAGTTCTAGGCTCCCTGTTAATGCCCTAGAGTGTCATCGAGTCCCCTGTCCGTCGAGCCTAGGTACGTTGTCCGTGCGCGCAATGGTCCTCGATGCCGTCGGTTCACCTCTTCGTTTAGATGGGCGAAAGGATGAGCCCCGGCCTGGGCCCCGCCAACTTCTGATCCGGGTCCGCGCATGTGGGGTGTGCCGCACGGACCTCCACATCGTCAACGGCGAGCTCAGGCATCCCAAGCTCCCTCTCATTCCGGGACACGAGATCGTAGGAACCGTCGCCGCCATTGGAGCCGAGCCCTCGCGGTACCGTATCGGAGATCGCGTGGGCGTGCCGTGGCTCGCATGGACCTGCGACGAATGCGCCTTCTGCCGTTCCGGGCGCGAGAACCTTTGCGACCGGGCGAAGTTCACGGGCTACGACCTGGACGGAGGATACGCAGAGTTTGTTACGGCAGACGCACGCTCGGCCCTCCCCATCCCGCCCGGATTGGGGGACGTGGAGGCCGCTCCTCTCCTCTGCGCGGGTTTGATCGGGTACCGCGCCCTACGACTCGCCGGGAACGGCGAGCGTGTGGGTTTCTACGGCTTTGGGGCTTCGGCCCACATCGCGATCCAAGTGGCTCGACATCGACACCAAAAGGTGTACGCCTTCACTCGCCCCGGCGATGACCGGGGTCAGGAGTTCGCGAGAGGTCTTGGGGCGGTCTGGGCCGGGGGCTCCGATCGGCGCCCTCCCGAACCCCTCGACGCGGCGCTCATCTTCGCTCCGGTGGGTGCCCTCGTACCGGTGGCCCTCGCTGCGATCGCAAAAGGAGGCACGGTCGTATGCGCCGGAATCCACATGAGCGACATCCCCAGCTTCCCGTACGAGACCCTCTGGGGAGAGCGGGTCCTTCGATCGGTCGCCAACCTTACCCGGAAGGATGGCGAGGAGTTCTTCGCCGTCGCGGCGGAGGCCGGCGTTCGCACAGTGACCAAGGCCTACCCACTCGAATCCGCGAACGCTGCGTTGGACGATCTGAGGGAGGGCCGTCTCGAAGGTGCCGCAGTGCTCGTCCCCTGATGGGGGCATTGCGGACCCTCCAAACCGCACTTCACCGCGTTCCAGCGCCGTCGAGCGAATCGCTGCATTCCAGACGCCCGTCCGACGTTGGGTCCGGACGGGATCGGGGGCCGTTCACTCGGTCGAGACATCCGAGCGCATGTACGCCCGGACGGCGAGGAAGAGAACGGCTACCGTCTCCGCGCACAGCACCAGGACCTCGTACCCTACGGTCGTCGTGTAGGTTCCGAAGTAGCCCGCACGTACCGCATCGGCGATGTACGTGAGTGGATTGATCGCGAACAGGACCCGGATCGCGGCCGGCAACGCGGAGCTGTACGGATAGAACACGGTGCTCGCGAAGTTCACCAGGAACAGCACCAGGATCTGGATGCTGTTGTACGTGGTGTTGGACTTGATCTTCGCGGCGATGATAAGCATGAGCGAACCGAAGAAGATCGAACCCACGGCGATGACCACCAGCATAACCCCCAGGCCGAGGAGCGAGACCGGCAGCGCCCCCAGGAGGAGGTCCGCGATGCCGAGCATCACGAGCGCTCCAGCGAGCCCAAAGGCCACGGACGTGAGCATGATGCCCAGGAGGTATTGGAGACGCGTGAACGGGCCGACGAGGAGTTGGGCCAGCATGCCCCACCGGCGATCGGCCCAGAGCATGCCGCCCCCTACCGTCCCGGCCATCACGGCCTGGAACCCCATCAGTCCCGGCGTCAAGAAGGAAAGATAGCTGGACCCTCCGCTCGCCGAAGATTCGAGGGACGCGAACCCGAATCCGAAGAAGACGAGGTACATCGCGGGGAGCCCGATGAGGATCGTGAGGCTTCCCGGATCGGTGTTGACCTTGATGTTCCGGTAGATGAGGCGGGTGAGGTTAGGCGCTTCCAAGTGGTTCACCTCCGTGATTGACCGAGCGGAGGAAGACGTCCTCGAGCGTGTTCTTACGCACGCTGATCCACTCGAGTTGAACTCCCATCTTCTGGGAGAACTCGAGAATCTTGGCGAGGGAGTCCTTGGGATCGTCGGTCAGGATCACCATCGAGTCCCCTTCCGGCGTGACGCTCGTACCGGGCCCCAGCCCTTGGGTGAGCGCGGGGATGAAGCGAGCCGCACTGCCCATGTCGACGGTCAGATCGATCGTCTTCTTGCCTCCGTAGAGGCGCTTGAGGTTCTCGACCTCGTCCAGGACCAGCAGCTTTCCCTCGTCGATGACCGCGATCCGATCGCAGACGTAGTCCGCCTCTTCCAGATTGTGCGTGGTGAATACGACCGTGAGCCCGCCCTTCACTTCCTCTCGGATGGAATCGAGAAGCGTGCGGCGCATGATCACGTCCATTCCCACGGTCGGCTCGTCCAGGAATAGAATGTCCATGTCGTGGATGAACTCGCGAGCGACCTGAACCCGGCGCTTCTGACCTCCCGAGATGTCGAACGAGCGCTGACGGCGAATGTCTTCGAGGCCGAACTTCTGGATCAGCGCCTCCCGACGCCGGCGGCGCTCCTCGCGGGGGATTCCCCAGAGCACGCCGTACACGTCGAAGTTTCCTTCCACGGTCGTGAAGTCGAACGACTCGCCCTGCTGAACGACCCCGATCCGGGCCCGTATCTTCTTGCCATCCTTCGCCGGGTCCATCCCGAAGATCCGCAGCGTTCCGGAGCTCGGTCGGATCAACGTGGTCATCGCCTTGATGAGCGTCGACTTTCCAGCGCCGTTCTTTCCCAGAAGTCCGAAGACCTCCCCCTTGCGGACGGTGAAGCTGACGCCGTCGAGCGCGAAGCGCTTGCCATCGTAGGAGTGGCGCAGGTCCTCCGCCTGCACGATAGGATCGGCCATGAGCGGCGATGGCGATGGAGAGGGGCCCTTAAAGGGCACGTCACTCAAGAAACTCTCTGGGAGTGCGTGAACTCCCTAGGGACGGCTGCCGCGAGTAGGCCCGGTTGCGGGCCGGTCGCGGGCGGGCTTCGATCGTCGATGCGCCTGTCCGGCCAGATTCCGGTAGGAGGGGGTTGCGCGCGAAGATGCTCAGACGAACACGCGAACGTTGCCGTTGGCGGATTCTACCGGGAGCGGGATCAGCGGGCGGCACTCGGTTCGTGCGAATACCGGGGCCATCCTCGCCATTGCTTCCAAAAACTCCGGAGGAAGTTTGTCCATCCCGGGCATGGAGAGGATGGGCTGCCCCCGCACCTCGCCGGTCCGGGCGTCGAAGACCGCGCTGTGCTGCGGACACTTCAGCACGCCGCTCTTGAACGTGCCCAGGTCGAGCGGCGCGTTCATGTGGCCGCATCGGTTGATGAAGGCGCGTAGCTCGCCGGAATGGTTGACCACGAGCACGTCCTCGTCTCCGGCTCGTCCGTGGGCCATTTCACCGTGCTTGAGATCCTTCGCTTCGGGGAGGTCATGCCATGCTTGCATCGGGGGTTCCTTGACGCATCAGCTTCCGCGACCACTTAAGCTTTGAATAATAAAGTGTTTAGCCCGTACCGACCTGCCCGTCGGAAAGCCGAATCCGTTCACGGAAGTGGGATCGAGCCCACGTACGTGTGGTCCGGGGGCCGCGTCCTACTTTCCCCGACGGCCTCGATGGGGTCGAGAGCGGCCGGCGTTCCCCTGGCTGCGAGATCCCTTCTTCAGTAGTCCCATCCGACGGGCCAATCGGCGATGGTCGTTCGCATCGACCCACTCGACCTCCAGATACGCGAGAAGCTCTGCCTCCGTCATGCCCAGTCGCTTCCCTTCCTGGATGGTAAATGCGTACGCCTCGATCTCGGTCGGCGTGTCGACGTACTTCTTCTTCCGGTCGAACAGGGCTCGCCCGGCCCGGAACTGCTTGACGTGACAGAGCTCGTGAACGACGTCGAGGTAGAGAGTGCGTAGATCGCTGGTCCTGAGGTGATGGCTGCTGACGATGAGGTGACCGTCCACGTCGCTCGTCCCCATGTACCCGAAGGGAGGCGAGAAGAACTCGACTTTGAGGGCGCGAAGGATCTTTCCCGCGTTCTTCCCGAACAGTTCCCGGATCGGCGGTGTGTTCTCGAACCCTTGGAAGAACTGCTCGAACCGATACAGTCGAATCGGGGCGCTGCGCTGGATCCGAACCCCGCGGTACGATGCGAACACGCCTTCCTCACTCCCCGAACACGTGGACACGCAGGCCGCCGCCGAGCCTTAGCAACTTCCCCGGGCGGTCGTGCCCTTCTCGGGAAACGATTCGGGGGCCTCCTCCCGGGGGCCGGAGACCATATGCCCTGCAGGGCCTGCGAATGGGTAGCCTAGGTGACTGCCCCAATGCAGCCCCTCAACATGTGTATCAATACCCAGACACCGCTCGTGCAGTTCACCGCTGCGCAAGCCCCTCGCCCGGGGCGTCGTACGAGCGCTCCGCTGGATCTCGCGACCCTGACCGAGGGCGTAGATTATCGATACTCGCCGGGAGGCGTCACGCGTATGGTGCTCCCTCTCGTTCGGCACATGCTTCACGATCGGATCCTGGATGAGGCGCACTGGGTCGCCCTCAACCCCAACGCGCCCGCGACGGTTCGCATGTCCGGGATGACGCTTCACTCGGTAACGCTCGGTCCGAAGCGCATGGCGAGTTACGGTATGGTGAAGGAAGCGATCTGGGGAAGGGTCCACGGGATCGACGATACCGACCACCACAACGACCTATTCTGGACGGAGGCGTTCTCGGAGTATGCCTACTACAACCGCATCACGAGCGAACTCATCCGGAAACTGGACAAGAAGCACGACTTTGACGTGTTCTACATCCACGACTTCCAGCAGATCCCGATCGGCCACATGTTGACCACGCTCAAGCCGAAGATCTTCCGCTGGCACATCCCGTTCGATCGCTTGACGATCCCCCCACGCTGGCACGCCCTGCTCGCGACCTACTTGAACAGCTACGATGCCATCGTGGTCAGCTCGCCGCGGTACGCCGACTCGCTGAAGGCGTTCGGCTACACGGGTCGGATCGAGCACATCTATCCATACGTAGATCCCCAAGACTACTCGGATCCCCCCGCGTCCGATGTCGCGTCCGTCTCCGAACGGTTCGGGGTGAGGGAAGGCGACACCGTCGCCCTGGTGGTGGCGAGGATGGACCCGGTGAAGGCCCACGATCGAGCGATCGAGGCGCTCGCCGAGCTCGCCTCGAGCTTCCCTCGACTGAAGCTCGTTCTGGTTGGGAACGGGAGTTTCTCGAGTTCGCGCAGCGGGGTCGGCCTATCGAAGTCCGTTCGCTGGCGCGCCCACCTCGAAGAGATGGTGAAGCGCTCCAAGCTCGAGGGGCGGGTCGTCTTCACCGGCCACCTCTCGCAACACGACCTCGACTGTTTCTACGAGCGCTGCAGCTTCACGATCCTTCCTTCCGTGCGCGAGGGCTTCGGGCTCGTCGTCGTAGAGAGTTGGCTGCACCATCGGCCCGCCATCATCACTTCCCGTGCGGGGATCGCGGATCTCGTCCGGGAGGGGAAGAATGGGCTCCTGTTCGATCCGGATGAGCCGGGCGCCCTGGCCCGGCAGATGGGAAGATTGCTCGCCGGTCACCCCACCGAGCTCTCGAAGGCGTTGATCCGCGGGGGGTCCCTCGCAGCAGAGAAGTGCTCCGTTGAAACCGCGGTCCAGGCCGAGCGCGCCCTCTTGACCGAAGTCGTGGAGGCCTAGATGATCGATCTGTACGCCACGCTTTGGTCCTTCGCGCTCGCCGGCCTGACCCTGCTACTGACCTGGGCGTCCGCGATGCTCGCGAGCTGGCTCATCGGCCGATTCATGCAACAGAGCTCGCCTCAAGTGACGAGCGGCGCCCGTCGTCTGGGCGCGGTCATCGTGTGGCTGATCGGCTCGATCTTGGCCATCCAGGAGCTCGGCGTCAGCCCGCTCATCCTGATCGTGGTGATCGCTCTCGTGGGGATCGCCGCACTGATCGCGGTGCGGGAGCCGCTGGGGAACTATGGGGCGAAGTACTTCACGGATGTCTACACGCCGTTCAAGGTGGGGGACACGATCCGGGTGCAGGGGTACGCCGGGAAGGTCATCGCGATCAACGCGATCACGACCGTGCTCCTCACCGACAATGAGCAACTGATCTCTGTCCCGAACTCGGTGTTCATCACGGATATCGTGGTCAACACCACCCCGCAGGCCTGGAAGGAGGTCACGATCCCCATCTCGATCGGCCCGAGCGTCGATCTGCCGGCGTTCGAGAGCGAGCTCCTGAAGAACCTCTCGAAGCTGAAGCTGCGTCTCGATCGGCAGTTCCCGCCGCTGCTATCGACCAAGTCTCGCACCGCGCAATCCACCGATCTGACGTTGACGGTGATGCTGCGGCGCCCCGAGGAACGGGACGCCGTGACCGTCGAGGTCAACAAGCGCGTTGCCGAAGTGCTGCAGCACACGCGAACGAACCGCCGGTGAGCCCCGCTCGACCGTTCGGCACGCACGGGGACCTACGATCTCGGAGCCGAACGGGGTCCGCTCGGGGCGGAACTCACCCATCGGGCGACGGGCCCTTAGAGGAACTCCTCGACCCCGCGTTCGAACGGTTCGTGTGCGGCATAGCCGACGAGGGACTCCCCGGGCCCGGAGGGAACATCCTGCTCTACTCGTTCGAGCTGGTCGAGTCGCTCGCCAAATCCGGACGGATGGACCGGGCGTTGAAGCATTGGCGCACGCTGCTCGATCTCGCGGACCCCCTGCTCCTGTTCTCGGAGGAGTTCGACCCTGCCTCGAATCGACCCCTCGGTAACTATCCTCAGGCGTTCACGCACATCGGCGTCCTCCGAGCGGCATTCGCCCTCGGACTCGTCGGGTCCGACGACTAGGACCATCGGGTCACCGTCGCGTGACGGGCAGGCCGCCCCATCATCCAAGCGTGGGGTGCTTCTAAGTCGGTCCGTGGTCTCCCGAGGGTTCCGTCATGACAAGCCGTGATACGATCCGCATCCGCCGGATCCGTCCCGAGGACTGGGACGCGCTTCGCATCCTTCGACTCGCGGCGCTGGAGACCGATCCGCTCGCCTTTGGGAGCAACCTGCGCCGAGAACAGGAGTCCGACCCCCAGAAATGGAAGAATTGGGCGACCCGTGGAAGCACCGGAACCCGGGAAGCCATCTACGTCGCGGAGAACGAGCCCGGCCAGCTGGTCGGCATGATCGGCAGCTTCACCGAGGACGGGCAGCCGCACGTCTGGGGGATGTGGGTCCACCCCAAGAGCCGAGGGAAGGGGATCGGCGGCCGACTCTTGGACCAGCTCCTGGGTTGGCTCGCTTCGGCCGCCCCCGTCCGAACCGTCCTCCTCGAGGTCAACCCAAGCCAGGAGGCGGCGAGCTCTCTCTATGCGGGGCGAGGGTTTGTGCGGACGGGGCGAACACGGCCTCTCGGGCACAGCCCTCCCGCGATCGTTGAGGAGATGGACCGGAAACCGACCGTTGCCGGATAATCCCGAGAACCGTGGCGGGCCCTGGGATTACGGGGGAGAGCCGGCCGCTAGGCTCTGCTTCTGGCGCGCACGATGGGTCGCCAATCCGTCGATACTGGTCTCGTTCTTCTCGGTCCGATACTCTTCGAGTCCTTCGGCCCCTTTCACGGCGGCCCATTTCGTGAGCATCGTGCGGTGAGCCTTGAACTCCATGAGCGGAACGGCGTACCCGCAGGAGGTCTGGACCCGTTCCACCCGGACCGTCACGATCTGGCGAGCGCCTTCCAGGTCCGGGAAGAGCGGCCGCAGCTCCTTCCACCGCGGCGATCCCGGGAGGTGCACCGACCCCTGACCATAGATCCGAAGGACGTTCGGCGGCCCTTCGAAGGCGCAGAGCATGATCGTGATGCGGCCGTTCTCGAGGATGTGGGCGCTCGTCTCGTTCCCGCTCCCCGTGAGGTCGAGGTACCCGAGCTCCTGAGACGAGAGGACCTTCAGGGTCTCGAGCCCCTTGGGAGAGACGTTGATGTGGGTGCTGGGACTCAGCGGCGCCGTCGCGACGAAGAAGACGTGCTGGCGGCCCAGGAACGATTGAAGCTCGGAGGGAAGTTGCGAGTGCACTTCTCCCATCGCGGATGGGCCACCCTCTCGGGACACAAACCAGTTGCGTTTCGCGGGAGTCCCCCGTGGCAATCTTTCGATCGACGCGATTCGGAACTCACCCAATGAGTTTCGTGTAGGTCGACTCGAACGGTTCGTCGACCAATCTCTCGACCCGCTCGAGGAACTCTCGCGTGTGGGGGAGCGTGCGATGGAGCACGTGTGCGCTCTCCTCGACCCAGAGCGAGGTGATGACGAATAGCCGGGGATCGTGTACCGCACGAAACGCCTGCACGCTCAGACACTGCGCCTCGCCGCGGACCGGATCGAGGATGCCGAGGACCGCATCGAGGAGGGGCGTCTCGTTCCCGGCTCGAGCATGAAATCGGGTGGAGACCTGCACTACTTTGGTGGAATCCCACCGGGAGTAACACCCACCTGTCCGGAACTCTCGGTCGGGGCTTGTTTCCGCTGGACATCGGGTCTTAAGGCCGGCCTCCGATCGTCCGGGCGGCATGGGCATCGCTCGCCCGCCGCTGAAGAAGAGCCCCAGTCTCTCCCGATTGCAAGCCCACATCCAGCAGATTGGCATCGGAGGCCCGTTCCGAGATACGCCTCGCGAACGGCACCGACGAGCGCTCGCCCTCCAGTACACGCTCGGTCTGCTGCTCCCCGGGGAGCGCAAGAGCATGCAGCCGACCGTCGACCGAGTTCCGGAAGCCCAATACGAGGCGATCCAGAACTTCATCACCGACTCCCCCTGGGATTGGCACGAGACCCAAGACCGCCTCCTCGAGAAGATGACACGAGAGCTGGGCTCCCCGAAGGGCATCCTGATCGTCGATGACGTTCCGCTGGTGAAGAAAGGAGCGAAGAGTCCGGGAGTGTCCCGCCAGTATTGTGGTGTGACGGGTGGGGTGGACAATTGCCAGGCGTTGGTGGACACGTTCTATCTGGCGCCCAGTGAGGGAAGGAATCGGGAGGCGGTAGGGTTCTGCTTCGCCTTGGACCTCTACCTCCCCAAGGCTTGGGCGGAGCACCCGGAGCGCTGTCGGGAGGCCGGGATCCCGACCCCCGTGGCCTTCCGAGAGAAGTGGCGAATCGGCCTCGAGCAAATCGACCGGGCTCGACGGCATGCGCTCCCCCATCGCGCGGTGCTCTCCGATTGTGGCTACGGGGACACGCAGGAGTTTCGGGCGGAGTTACGTCGGCGTGACGAACCGTATGTGATGGAAGTCACGGCGAGCGAAGTTCGCGCGGTCCCCGTCTCGACACCGATCCTGGCTCCCGGGGAGCGACCTCCCGGCGAAACCGGAGGCCGACGGACCACCAAGGCCCATCTCCTTCCGGGGACGGCCACGGCCAGTCCTCAGTCGCTGGCCGAGGGAGTGACGGACTGGGTGACGATTCGATGGGGCGAGGGAACGAAGGGACCGCTGGAGGGGCGGTTCGCTCGACGGAAGGTACGAATCTGTCGGGGCGCGTTTCCGACGGAGGAGGTGGGATGGCTGTTGATGGAGGATCACCCAGAGGGCCTGCGGGCCTGGGTCTGCTGGGGCCTCGAGAAGGCCGACGTGAAGGAATTGGCCGCGATCGCGCACGGTCGGTGGGGCATCGAGCGGTTCCACGAGGAAGCGAAGATGGAACTGGGTCTCGATCACTTCGAGGGGAGACGGTGGCGCGGGCTGAACCATCACCTGACGTTGATGCTGATCACCCACACGTTTCTGGTGCGCGAACAGCTTCGCGCCCAGCCGGAGAGAGTGGAAGGGTCGGAGGAGTTGCCGACCCTCGCGGAGATGCGTCGGCGGGTGGTCTTCGAGGTGGCGTGGGCGCTGGTGTCGCGAGCGGTGTTGTCGAGACGAAAGGCAGAGCGAGTTCGATGGGGGTTGGCGATCGCGCACTACTGGGCCGGAGCGGGATAGCGAGTGGCGCGACCCGAAAGGGTCGGGCATTGAGGCACTGCGTGGGGCGACCCACGCTCGGTCCCGGCACTAACGGCCGGTCCTCTCAGTGATGATGCCCGAAGGACGATTCCACCGTGAATTTGGAAGAAGGAGAAAGTGGAGGATCCCGCCACAGTACTACCGACCACATTCAATTCGCCAAAGTAGTGCCTGGTACTCATCCATAAGGGACCCTCCCGCCACGCATCTTCCCTCCGGCGGATATACTCCCTGCTGGGGCCTGGTCCGAAGCATACCCCCGTTAGGGAAACCTCCGGACTCCGCCACTTTTATCTCGGCGATCGGCTCGAGTGGCTGGATGGTTCGGATCAAGGTCGAATTCGTCTACAGCGGATTGCGCACCCGCAACCTTGCCCGATCGCTCCGATTCTACCAGAAGCTTGGCTTCCGGGTCTACCGACGCGGGCAGATGGGACACGGAGGCCGATGGATCCACCTCTCGTTCCCGGGCGCGGCTCAGCGACTGGAACTCAATTTCTACCCGCGAACGAACCGGTTCTTCGAGCCCATCCGCAAGGGCACCGAGTTCGATCACCTCGGCTTCCGCGTGTCCGACGTAGAGGCCTGGGAAAAGGAGCTACGCCGACGAAAGCTCCCGATCGTGGCTCGGATCCGGGAGAAACACGAAAACCTCGTGTACACTCGGGACCCGGACGGCAACTGGATCGAGTTCTTCGGTCCGGTCCCGGACTAGCTTCAGCGTCCGGAACGGGTACGTGCCGGCGGGAACGATACCAACCGATCGCCGCCGCCAGGGAGCCGGGCCAAGTGCTGTCGGATCGAGAGCGGGCGAAGTGGCCGACCCGCGAGCGCGAGGTCGAGCGCCTCATCGAACGAATGCAACCTCACGTCGACATGTTTGCGGATCTCGTTCTCCCGGCACGTCACCTCGGTGCTCATGCCATCGACCAGGAGTCGGGCCATCGGTGCGGGAACGGTCGTGATGAACCCGACCCAATGGGACGAGAGCCGGGGAGTAAGGAGCGGCGTAGAGATGATCCAGGATGGCGCTCCGAGCCGGTCTCCGATGCGATGGAGCATCTCGTAGTACGGCAGGACATCTGGCCCCCCCGCGTCGAACCCGCGCCCCGAGGTCTGTGGTTCGAACAGGCAACCGACGAGATATTCGACCAGATCGTCCAGCGCGATCGGCTGGCACCGGGTCCGTATCCATTGAGGACAGATCATCGCAGGGAGTCGCTCGACGAGCTGCACCATCATCTCGAACGATGCACCCCCGGCACCGAGAATGATCGCCGCCCGCAAGGTCGTTAGGGAGGGCGAGCCGCTCGCGAGGATCTCCTCCACCTCTTGCCGACTCTCGAGA
This sequence comes from Thermoplasmata archaeon, assembly GCA_035532555.1. Taxonomy (NCBI): domain Archaea; kingdom Methanobacteriati; phylum Thermoplasmatota; class Thermoplasmata; species Thermoplasmata archaeon. The sequence continues at coordinate 25,195 of DATKQS010000009.1, forward strand.
TGCGGCGAGGACTCGATCGATCCTCGTCCTAGTCCACCGACATAGATGATCCGCTCCACGCCGGCACGAGTGGCGGCGCGGACGGTGTTGCGGGCGATCTGCCGATCGAGGTGTGCGAAGTCCACCGATCGGTTGCGACTCGCCATCGAGTGGACGAGATAGTACACGGTCCCGACGCCTTCGAATGCGCCGGTCAATTCGGAGGGATCCAGCAGATCCCCGGTTACGCGTACGAGCCCCGGGGGCGAGGGCCGAGGCGTGCCGTGCGGGCGGACGAGCGCTCGCACGGGATGGCCCCGTTTGAGCAGAACCTCTGTGACCCGGCGTCCCACGAAGCCGGTCGCGCCCAACACGAGGATGGGGTTCGCTCGGGGTTCGGGCACGACCGGACCATTCCCTCGAAGGAGATGGCCTGTCGGGAGCGGGAACGCAGGACGGTTCGAGCGCGCCTGGTCGGCCGAACGCACGGTGAGAACGGGTTGCGAGCGCGACTCTACAGCTTCTTCAGTGCGTCCGAGACGTCGTCGACGAGCGAGTGGATGTCCCTCTTGAGACGGTCGAGGGCTCTCCTCGTGGTACCGGACGGGTCTTTCGCCAGGGCATCGGCGTGCGCGGCTACCTGTTTAGAGAGCTTCGCAGTAGCCTCGGCGAGATCCTTCACCGCCCTCTTGGTCTCTCGGAGGACCTCGTCGACGGGGTCCGAGGAGTTTGATTTCGAACTCCCGGGCATCGACGCGCTCGTGATGTATCCGCAGGAAGGGCAGACGTTCGTTCCTTCGGGAATCTTGGCTCCGCAGTGAGCGCAGTACATAGGATGCTCCAGAAGGTGGTACTGCGTCGCCCCTACTTACGGACAGCGCGAGTCCCGCGAAGCGAGACGCCCCGAGGCGGTACTGGAACGGTGGCCGAGACTTCCAACCTCGAAGACACCGCGACAGCGTTCGAGCCGGTTCTACGGTGCGTGGAGGCTTTCCGTGCTCCGGCCTCGAAATGGTCAAGTTGAGCGCTGGATTCGCCGCAGCCTACCGAGCGACCATGCCTTCCGATCAGATTGCCTTGGAGGCCTTCGATCTTGGATACGCGTACGCTCCGGGGCGGTTCGCCATCCGACATCTCAACATCGACTTGCACCGGGGAGAGGTCTTGGGGCTGCTCGGTCGCAATGGCGCGGGCAAGACCACCACCGTCCGGCTCCTCACGACGCTACTGCCCCCGACCGAAGGAACCGCCGTCGTTCTAGGTCAGGATGTTCGGTACGGTGGGCGAGCCCTCCGCTCACGTCTCGGGGTCGTGCTCCAGGCTGAGTCGCTCGACTTCGTAACGGTCGAACGGAATCTCACGCTCTACGCGTTTCTCTGGGGCGTACCTCGGGAGGTGGCGAAGAGCCGGGCCGAGGAAATGATCGAGCTCTTCGAGCTCGGAGAGGCTCGGCGTCGCAAACCGTGGGCCCTCTCGGGCGGAGAGCGTCGCCGCTTCCAGGTGGCGCGAGAGCTCATGCACGACATGGAGATCCTGTTCCTGGACGAACCGACCGTCGGCTTGGACGCGATCGCACGGCGCCGGATCCTGCGCTACCTGAAGGAGCGGGCCCGGCACGGTCTATCGATCGTGTTCACGACGCACATCCTCCACGAAGCCGACATGCTGTGCGACCGGATCGCGGTGTTCCACCTCGGTCAGCTCCTCGCCCTGGACACTGCCGAGGAGCTCAAGCGCAAGCACGCCGGAGCGCGAGAAGTATCGGTCACGTTCACTGCCCCGCCCGCGCCCGAAGTGCGCACGGAGCTCGCGCGCGAGCTCGAAGCCCGTGGTGCCGTTCTTCTGGAACGGGTAGAGGACCTTACCGCCCCCGAGACGAAGGTCGCGTTCTTGGCACCGCATGCCGAAGAGATGCTGCCATGGCTCAGCCACTGGGCCTAGTCCCACTCACTCGAGCTCGAGCGGATGTCCGTGGAGGAGGCGACGCTCGAGGCCGCCTTCCTAGGGATGATCGGAGACCTCGACGAGCGGACAACGGACGACGCGAAGGACCGCGACCGATCCTCTGGCGCGCTCCCCCCGGGGCGCATTGGGGGACTCACGTGAAACTTCCGCCGGTACTCCGGTTGGTGGTTCGGAACTTTGCGTCGAACCTGGACCCGCTGACCATCATCATTCGCTTCGGCCAACCGGTCATCACGATCGTCGTCCTCGGCACGATGTTCAGTTCGATCATTTCCACCAACGTGACCGGCGGGGGATCATACACGGCGTTCCTGGTCCCCGGGATGATCGCCTTCCAGATGATCACCGGAGGGGTGGTCTCGGGGAACCTGTTCTGGCTCGACCGCCGGTGGGCGATGGTGGAGCAGATCTTCTTGGGGCCCTTCCGTCGCTCCGAGTACCTCGGCGGGCTCGTGCTCACCACGCTCCTCTTCGCGCTCGTGGGAGTCGGCATCATGATGCTGGTCGGGCTTCCGTTCATCGGCATCCCATCGCTCTCCCCGCTGGGCGTAGCCACGGTCCTCCTCACCGTCGCTCTCGGGAGCATCTTCTTCGCGGGGCTCCTGATCGCGCTCGGGACCCGACTGCGCTCGGCGAACGCCTACTTCACCATCCAGTCGTTCCTCCAGCTGTTCGTCATCTTCCTCTCCACCGTCTATTATCCCATCACCTCGAACACCCCGAAGGCCCTCGCGGTGGTCTTCTACGCCAACCCGCTCACCTACGCCGCGAACACGATCCGAGACGCGTTCGGCGGCACGCTCGGAGTGACCGACCTCGAGTCGCTCGGGGTCCTCGGCGCACTGGCCATCGTCGCGTTCGGGGCCGCCATCTGGGGGTTCCGGACCATGGACCTCGGGCCGATCCAATAAGGGCTCGGCGGTCACTTCCGCCGGAAACGGTCCGGCAGGTTCTCGGAGATGTTCAGTTGCCACCGAAGATCTACCATACACTCGCCCACGATTCGCCGGGCTCTAACTCCGGGTCCCGACCGAGCCCAGGCCGGGCTTCTACCAGTCGTACTGCGATCGCAGGTCCTGACCGTGATCCAGGACGGACTTGAGGTTCATCAGGAAGTACATCCATCCTTGGATCGACCCGCCGTAGAGGTCGACCCATCGCTCCTGTTTCGGAAAGCCCGAGTGCGTGAGCTTCACCACGGTTCCGGCGTTCTTGGGCTCAATCTCCAGCTTCAGCCTGGTCACTAGCATATCCTCCTGCCCGGGCCACTGCCAGGTCAGGGTGATCTGTTTCTCGGGGACGAACTCGAGCACTTTGCCTGTGTGGGTCGGGCCGCTATCCCAGGTGAACGAGTAGCGGCCGCCTCGGCGGAGGGATAGGGTTGCGCCGTCCAGCAACCAGCGCTTGAGAAGCTCGGGATCGGAGATCGCCTTGAAGGCGCTCTTGGGGGAGACTCGAGTGAAGATCTGCAGTTGAATCGTTCGCATCTTGGTGAGCGCCATCACAATCGGGAACTTTCCCGGGTGCTAAACGGCCTAGCATGGTCCAGGAACTCCTCGTTGCCCCGCGTCCATGGGTCGATCCAAACGCCGGGTTACACCCTCGGATCATCGGTTTCCTCCGTCCTGCCTCTTGAACCATGGTCGCTTTCCGGATGGTCATACTACCCTCCGCGATCCTTGCGACGGCGGCTCGAGGGTCCTTTGGTCGTTCCCTCGGTTGTAGGATTATCTATGATCCACCATTGTCGCCTCCCTCCCACCTGGGGCCGGCCGTGAATACGATACACGCCCGACCGTCACTCCTCACCCGGCGTTTGGATCGCCGCCGTCCAAAGCTTTCAGTCGAGATAGCTATTGGTGGTGCGCCGGGATGATCGAGGGGACGCGCGAACCAGGAAACGGACCTTCAGTTCGCGCGAGTCATGAAATCTCGGCGGCGGGTCCGACCGAACACTGGTGCCTCACGCGCCGGTTGCCGTGTTGATCTCCTCGCCGCGCGAGTCACTCCTCCTCGTGAAGTCACGACAATGTTACAGTTCCGTTTGAAACAAATGTTTAAGTATCGAGGTGCAAAGTCCTCCTCAGAGCGTATGACGCTCGTCTGACAAACGGTAACGAGGAACCAACGATGAAGTCCATTATTCAGGAAGCGATCGCGAAGCACCAGGAGAACCAGACCCTGGTGGACGACCGACCCAAGCCCGCGAACCCATCGTACGTGAGCGTCGACGATGCGGAGCTCGCGAAGCTCGCGGACACGCTGCGGGTCAACATCCGCATCGTGGGATGCGGCGGCGGCGGGTCCAACACCATCAACCGTTGCACCGAGGAGGGGATTCAGGGCGCCGAGATGTGCGCCATCAATACGGATGCGAAACACCTGTTGACCATCCACTCCCCGCGCAAGATCCTCATCGGCCGCCGGGCCACGAAGGGCCTCGGCGCCGGCGCTCGCCCCGAGATCGGGGAGGAAGCGGCCCGGGAGAACGAGGAGGAGATTCGCCAGTTCCTGCAGGGAGCTCACATCGTCTTCATCACCGCCGGCATGGGCGGTGGTACCGGGACGGGATCCGCGCACCTCGTCGCGCGCCTCGCCAAGGAAGCCGGCGCCCTGACGATGGGTGTGGTCACGCTTCCGTTCCCCGGTGAAGGGACCGCGCGCATGGAGCAGGCCCGCGATGGGCTCGAGCGCCTGCGCCGCGTGTGCGACACCACGATCGTCATCCAGAACGAGAAGCTGCTCGAACTGGTTCCCCGGATGCCGCTCGACGCGGCCTTCAAGCTCGCGGACGCCGTGCTGATGACCGGGATCAAGGGAATCGCCGAGATCGTCACCCGCCCCGGCCTCGTCAACCTCGACTACGCCGACATCCTGACCGTCATGAAGGACGGTGGGGTCGCCCTCATCGGGCTCGGCGAGAGCGAGAGCGCGACCGACCGGGTCACCGAAGCGGTGACGGAGGCACTCACCTCTCCACTGCTCGGCAACGTCGATCTCAAGGACGCCACGGGGGCCCTCGTCCGCGTGATCGGCGGACCCACCATGACCGTCTCCGAGGCCGAGAAGGCCGCGGCACTGGTCGGCGGCAAGATCTCCAAGCGCGCCCGGATCATCTGGGGCTGCACGGTCGAGAACTCTCCCGAGATGGAGAACACCATCAAGGTGCTCCTGATCATCACGGGCGTACGCGCGGCGAGCCTCCTCGGCCAGAAGGGCGGAGGCTATGCCAGCGGACAATCCGAGGAAGTCATCGACCTCGTCCGGTAAGGCGAACCCGTCACGCCCCCGCTACCTCGGTATCGAGGTGGCGGGGACGTCCAATCTCCGGAGCTCGCCGCCTTGGTGGCAGTCGCTCCTCTCGAGCTTCCAGCCCCCGAGCCCCGCTCCCCCTCCGTTCCGCGTCATCCGCTTCGATCGGGACCGCGCCATCGTCGAGGTCGGTCATCGCACCGTACCATCCGCGCGGGTGGCGTGGAACGCGACCGTGTCTGGACCCGATGGTCGAAGGTACTCCGTTCGCACCGTGCGGAGCTGGGGAACGCTCGTCGGTGCGAAGGCCTGGCTGCGGGGGAACGCCCGCCAGCCTCCGCGAACGGTACGCTGACCGCGCCCGCGAAAGTTATCTCCCATCCCCCCTCGCGATGCAGGGTAAGGCTGGTGGCGCCGGAATCCAATCGACAGGTGCGGATCACGCGGGCGTTGCTATCGGTCGACGATAAGGCCGGCCTGGTCGACTTCGCGCGAGCCCTTTCTCTCCATCAAATCGAGCTGTGGGCAACGGGAGGCACCCAGCGCTCGATCTCGTCGGCCGGGATCCCGGTCCGTGCGGCGGAGGAGCTCACGGGCATCGGCTCCTGGTTCGGCGGGCGCGTTAAGACGCTCCATCCCGCCATTCTCGGTGGGGTGCTCGCTCCCCGGACCGAGGAGGGGGCCCGGGAGCTGGCCGATCGCAACCTCCTCCCCTTCGATCTCGTGGTCGTGAACTTCTACCCGTTCGAGCGCCACCTTACCGAGCATCCGGACGCGAAGGATCGCGAGGAGTTCGTGGATATCGGCGGCGTCACGCTCGCTCGAGCCGCCGCCAAGAACCATCAGGACGTGGCGATCGTGGTCGATCCCGCCGACTATCCGGGGATCACTTCCGAACTGGGAACGCGCTCCGGGGCCCTTTCGGACGCGACCCGGCTCCGTCTCGCGTTGAAGGCGTTCGAGCGAACGGCCGCCTACGACGCGGCGATCGCCCGTGGGCTCGGGCCCGCTACCGATCGCTCCTCGGACCCCTTCCCGGCGGAGGTCACCTTCCGTCGCGAACCGCTCAAGCTTCGGTACGGCGAGAACCCGCACCAGCGCGCGTCCGTGTACTCCGCCGTGGGCTTCGGACTCCCGTCCACACCGTTCGCACTAGTGAAAGGGGACTCCCTCTCCTTCACGAACCTTCTGGACCTCGACACCGCGCTCGCCACGGTCGCCGAGTTCCCCGGCCCCAGCGCCGCCGTCGTCAAGCATGCCACCCCGTGCGGGGTCGCTTCGGGAGCCACGGTGAAGGAGGCCCTCGAACGGGCCGTGGCAAGCGACCCGGTCGCCCGATACGGCTGTGCTATCGCCATCAACCGGCCGTTCGGAGCCGGCGATGCGGACGCGCTCGCGGGGATCTTTGTGGATCTTCTCTCCGCTCCATCATTCGATGAAGCGAGCCGAGAGCGCCTCGCCCTTCGACCCAAGATCAAGCTCGTACGGATCGAGCCGCCCTCGCCTCAAGCGGAGCGCTGGGAGGCTCATAGTGGGCTCGGCCGCCTTTTGCTCCAAGAGGTCGATCGGCGTGAGCTCGTTCCACCGGACCTTCGCCTCGTGACCGGCACCGCCGTGACCCCGGAGGAGCTCTGCTCCCTCGATTTTGCCTGGCGGGTCGTCCGGCATGCGAAATCCAACGCGATCGTCCTCGCCCACGGGTCCCGGACCGTGGGAATCGGTTCCGGCCAGCCGACCCGAGCCCGTTCGGTCGAGCTTGCGTGCGCGGTGGCCGGTCCTCGGGCCAAGGGCGCGATCCTCGCTTCGGATGCCTTCTTCCCGTTCGCCGACGGCGTCGAGATCGCCGGCAAGGCCGGCGTCCGCGCGATCATCCAGCCCGGAGGTAGCCTGCGCGACCCGGAAGTGATCGCGATGGCCGACAAGTTCGGGATGTCGATGTACTTCACCGGGTGGCGGGTCTTCCGCCACTAGCGCGCCCTACGCGAATTCGAAGTGCTTCTTCAGGATCGTCCGGAACTCGCCGGGTTCGACGGGTCCGATCTCCCGTCCCTTCTCCTTCCCTTGGTTGAGGAAGAGGTAGGCCGGGATCGAGTGGATCCCGTAGGACTGGGTCACCGCGCTCGACTCGTCCACAATCACCTTCGCGAACTTGACCCGACCGACCCAGTGCTCGCTCAGCTCTCGCATGAGCGGTTCGGTGGCGCGGCAGGGAGCGCACCAATCCGCGTAGAAATCGACGACGACCGGGAGATCCGAGCGGATCACCTCTTGGTCGAAGTTCTCATCGTTGACGATGACGACGGTTCCAGGCACCAGCTTCGGCACGCTGATGCTTCGAACTCCGGGCGGGCTTTAAGCCTGTTCTTCGTGCGGCGAGCCGGGGATCCTGTGAGCGGACGCCGCCGAGCTGCGAAGGCGCCCGATGCGACCACCGCCCGGGCCCTGCTCGCCTGGTTCCGAAGCACCCGCCGCGAACTTCCCTGGAGACGCCGTCGGGACCCGTACCGCGTCTGGGTGGCCGAGGTCCTGCTCCAGCAGACCCGGGTCGACCAGGCGGTTCCCTATTTCGAACGGTTCGTGGCTCGGTTCCCGACCGTTCGCTCGCTCGCCCGGGCGCGCGAAGCGCAGATCCTCAAAGTCTGGGAAGGGGCCGGCTACTATGCTCGGGCCCGCAACCTCGGAGCGGCCGCGCGCGACCTCGTCCGTCGACACCACGGAAGGTTGCCCCGGACCGTTCCCGAGCTCGAAGAGCTTCCCGGGGTCGGACCCTACATCGCCCGGGCCGTGGCCAGCCTCGCATTCGGCGCGCCGACCATCGCTCTGGAGGCGAACGGGAGGCGCGTCGCGGCCCGATGGTGGGTGGAGAGGGGAGACGTGCGGACCACGGCCGTCGCACGCGTGCTCGAGCACCGCCTCACGGAGCTTCTTCCCGAGGACTCTCCGGGCGAGTTCAATGAAGCTCTGATGGAGCTCGGAGAGACCGTCTGCCTCCCAATCTCACCGCAATGCGAGCGATGCCCCGTTTCGATGACCTGTCGGGCCTATGCGATGCTCGAAGCTCCGGGATCCATTCCGGTCCGGTCCCCTCGACGGCGGAAACCGCATTTGCGGGCCTCCGTCCTCGTCGTCCAGGCCGCCGACAGGTTCCTCATCCAGCGGAGGGGACCCGGTGGCCTGCTCGCGGGCCTCTACGAGTTCCCGGGAGGGAAGATCGAACGGGGAGAGTCCCCCGAAGCGGCGGCACGACGGGAGCTCGAGGAGGAGACGGGGCTTCGAGTGCCCGGTCGTATCGAGCCGATCGGGATCGTCCACCACAGTTACAGCCACTTCAGCGTCGATCTGCACGTCTACCGCGCCCGTCTACCTCGAATCCGCCGAGTGAGGGCCGATCACGATCGCCGGTGGGCTTCCCGAGCCCAGATCCAGCGACTCCCATTACCGAAGGCCACCGAGAAGATCCTGCACCTTCTTCGCAGAACCGGCGACGAGAGAGTGCGGAGACGATCGATGCCTCCGAACGCGCGAATTTGAACGCCTCGGGGTGCGCATTTCGCCCCGGGCTATATTGTCCGGCTCTTCGATTCCGGAACCAGATTCGCCCACGCGCTTAGGTGTGATTTTCCCTCCGGAAGAGGTCGAATTTCACCATCCAGCCCTCCTGGAAACTATATAGCTGGTTGAGCGGTTATGTACAATGGCCTCGGGCATCGGCGAACCGGCCCCCTGGTGGCACCGTCCAACAGGCCAGGGGGATGGGGCGCCGGTGCCTTCCCCGTTCCAACGAACACTTCGAGGGCGCACTCGCACGAGAAGGGGGTCCCTAGAACGGGACTTCGGCGCGGACACGTTGGGCGAACGAGCCATCGGCGATCCCCTGGGCGACCCGCTCGATGTCGGCGGCAGGACTTCGATCCTGAGACCAGGGCGCGACCTTCTCCCGGAGCACCCGCAGGGCCGCTTCGCTCCCCCGGCCTCCCGAGAGCGGGCGGCGGAGCTCGAGCGCTTGACCGGCAACGATCCACTCGATCCCGACCACACGTTGGGTGTTGGAAAGGATCCGGCGCAGTTTGGCACCGGCCCAGGGACCCATGCTGACGAAATCCTCCTGATCGGCCGAGGTGGAGATGCTGGTCGCGCTGGCCGGATCGACGAGGGTGGCGTTCTCGTTCACGAGCGCGGCCGCGAGGTACTGGGGGATCATCAGCCCGGAGGTCATTCCCGGCTCCGGGGCCAAGAAAGCCGGCAATCCCCGGTTCAGAGCGGGATGCAGTATGCGGGCGGTTCGACGCTCACTGAACGCGGCGATGTACTGGACGGGCAAGGCGAGCGTATCGAGCGCCAGCGCGAGCGGCTGGCCGTGGAAGTTCCCTCCGCTGATGAACTCGTCCCCCTCGAAGATGAGGGGGTTGTCGGTCACCGCGTTCAGCTCGCCGCGGGCGATCCCTTCCGCGAACTCGATCGCCAGCTCCACCGCGGCGAAGACCTGCGGGATGCAGCGCAGCGTGTAGGGATCCTGACCCTGCCAGGTGGCACGTGGGAGGGCAAGCTTGCTGTAGGCGAGCAGCGCGCGCATCGCGGTGGCCGCCCGCCGTTGGGCCGGGAGGTTCCGCGCCTCCCCCAATCGATCGTCCAACGACTCTGGGTTGCCCTCGAGGGCATCGAACGAGAGGGCCGCTGCGACCTTGGCCGCGTCGTATAACTCGCGCACGTCCGTGACCGCAAGTGCCAGGTAAGAGCCCATCAACGCGGTTCCGTTGATGAGGCCGACCCCCTCTTTCTCCACGAAAGATAGCGGTGCGATACCCTCGGTCTGGAGCACGGTCGGGGCGGCCACCCGACTGCCGGCTCGGTCGATGAACTCGCCTTCGCCCATCATCGCGAGACCGAGATGGGCGAGCGGTGCGAGATCGCCGGAGGCCCCGACCGATCCCTGCTCGGGTATGTACGGCACTAGGCCACGGTTCAGGAGCTCGACGAGGAGGTCGACGAGCTCGCCGCGGACGCCCGAGTGACCTCGCACGAGGGAGTTGAGTCGCAGGAGGATCAATCCTCGGACGATGTCCCGTGGCAAGGCGGGTCCCGCGCCACTCGCATGGCTCCGGATGAGGGAGGTTTGGAGCTCCCGGGCCCGGGCCGGAGGGACGGCGTGGTTCGACATCGCGCCGAAGCCCGTGGTCACCCCGTAGACGGGACGACCGGCGGCGACGGCCCGTTCGACGACCCGGCGGCTCTGGGCCACCGCCTGCCGGGCCTCCGGGGTCAGGGAGACCGCGCACCCGCCCCGGACGACCGCGAGGAACTGTTCGAGGGTGAGGGAGCGACCGTCTAGGGGCAGAGTCTCGGTCATCGGGTGCCGGCGATCGGACTCGTCCGGCGCTATTGAACGATGCGCCCTAGGGAGGCACCGGAACCACGAGCTCGCCGCCCGGCTTCTGGAGCGAAGGCTGGCGCTTGGAGGTCGCTCCCTTCGTCTTCCAGAAAATCTCCGCGAACTCCTGGACCTGCTTCAGCAGCTCCTGGGCGTCCGCGATGTTCGTTCCCTGGCGGGCTTTGGAGGCCTGCTTCAGGATCTTCCAGGTGAGGTCGTGGATCGCCGGGTGCTGCTTCGCGTGATCGGCGGTGAAGTAGTCGCCCCAGATGACCCGGATCTCCTGCTTCAGCCGTTCGGCGTGCTGCTCCTTGACGAGCTGGCAGCGCCCGAGCTTCGCAACGTAGGCGTCGACCTCCTCCGGCTTGCTCGTGGGGGTCGGCCGCGGGAGCTCGGCGATGAGCTGGTCCATGCGGATGATCGTCAAAGCCGCGATCTGGGCCTCGTGCGGGTCATAAATACCGCACGGAATGTCGCAATGGGCGTATACGGGTGCGGGGTCTCGGACAGTGTCTCGGACCGCGTCAATCCACGCACGGATTCTCGAGGGAGCGGACATGGCTCGATATACCGCCCGCGGAGGATAAGGTTGCCGGAACCGGTGCGCTCCGCGTTCGCTCGATTCCACCGGTGGTGGCGGAGCCGGCGCGTGGTGGTGCGAGATCGATCGATGGAGCCAACGCTACGGCCCGGAGATCGCCTGTACGTGGATCCGGCACCCGCCCGTGCGGGTCGACTCCTCCGCGGGGACGTGGTCGTGCTGCGCGACCCCGCTCGTTCGGTCGAGCGCTTGGTCAAGCGCATCACCGGGCTCCCCGGGGATGCGCGACCGCCGAACGAATCCCCGATCCCTCCCGCGCACCTCTACGTCGTGGGCGACGCGGGCGAAGGGAGCCGCGATAGCTCGGAGTTCGGATCGGTCGCCATGAGCGAGGTCGAAGGGGTAGTCTGGTTCCGCTACGCTCCCCCCGAGCGGCGCGGGCCGCTCGGCGACCCAACGCTTAAGTGATGTTGGCATTTCCAACATCGATGCGTCCGGTCGCGCGAAATCTCGCGGTTGTGGGGATGGCCGTCATCGCGATCGGGGCGGGGTTCGTCGGAGGATGGTACGCCCATCCCTCGGGATCGACCTCCGCCGGAGGTACCACCTCCACGCTCGCCGTCCTTGCCGCGGGAACGCTGGGAACGAACCTGCCCTCGTTCGCCTCGAGCTTCGCGAACGAGACCCCCGGAGTGCAGGCTCCGCTCTCGGCGCAGCTCTACGAGGGGAGTCTCGCCGCCGCGACGACCCTGACCGTGCTGGGGCAGCCGTACGATGCGTTCGTCTCGGCGGACTATCGGATCATCCCCCAGCACGTCGAACCGACCGCGGCGAGCTGGGAGGTCGTCTTCGCGGCCGACCCCCTGGTGCTCGCCTACGATCCGAGCGTCCCGGGCCTATCGAGCATCACCACCTCCAACTGGGCGAGCGACATCGTCCAGCCTGGGATCACGCTCGGAACTCCGAACGCGAGCGCGGACCCTCTCGGGTACAACGCGATCTTCACCATCGAGCTCCAGGATTCGCTCGACGGCGCGCGAGGGGCGTTCTACTCCCACTTCTACACGGGAAGCATCGGCGGCTTTGCGGGCCCGGTGACCACGGTGACGAAGATCGTCCCTGAGACGCAGGCGGCCGCCGTCCTCTCCACCGGTACGGTGGACACCTACCTCATCTATCGCTCCTACGCGATCGCGAATCACCTCGCCTACGTCGAACTGTCGCCCCACGTGAATCTCGCTGCGTACGACCCGGCGTCCGTCGCCAACGATACCGCGGCATCGACCACGATCGTCTCGGGAACCTCGACCCGGGTCGTCTCGGGCGCACCCGTGCTCTTCGCCGCCACGGTGCCGAACACGGCCCCGAACGTCCCCCTCGGCATCGCATTCATCGCCTACCTACTGTCGAACCAGACGTCGGCGGCCTGGACCGCCGACGGCTACTCCGTGATCGCGCCGGCATGGACCGACCATCCGAGCGCGATCCCCGCGGCACTCGCCGGCTTCGCACCGGATTCCTTGCCGGTGGTGCCGGCCTACCTCGCCGAGCTCTACTAGCGACCCAGATTCATCCCATGACGAATGACACGGTAGGGGATCGGGGCGCTCCGGCGCGACGCGCGTTGGGCGCCGTCCTGGCCGCGTCCCTGATCGGCCTGTTCATCCTTCCGATCATCGCGCTGTTCCTTTACGCAGGCTACGGCAACATCGCTAGTGCCGCCGGGAGCGTGGAGTTCCGGACGGCCTTGTACTTCACGCTGCTCGCCTCTGGGATCGCGGTGTGCTTCGGGATCCTCCTTGGAGTGCCCCTCGGATACATCCTCGCACGCTACCGCTTTCCCGGCCGATCCATCGTCGAGTCGATCGTGCTGGTTCCCGTGATGATCCCCCATCTCATCGTCGGAATCGCGCTGCTCGTCCTCTTCGCGCCGACCAACCCGTTCGGGGCCTGGGTCGCTGGGCTCGGGATCCCGATCTTCGATGCGATCTGGGGCGTCGTGCTGGTGATGGTCTACGTCGGGGCCTCGTACGTGGTGCTCACGAGCGAGCTCGCCTTCCGCTCGGTCGATGGAGAGGCGATCGAGGCCGCGCGATCGCTCGGGGCGTCGCCGACCGAGGCGTTCGCGACCGTAACGCTGCCCCAGGCGTTCCGCGGCATCGTGACGGGAAGCCTCCTGATGTGGGCCCGCGGGGTCAGCGAGATTGGTGGGTTCCTCATCCTCGCCTACGCGATCTATCCGAGCTTCCCGTATGGGGGCCCCGTGACGAACACGGCCTCCGTCTACATCTACAACCTGTATTCCACGACCGGCGTGCAGGCCGCCGCCGGCGCGTCCGCGCTCCTCGTGCTGGTCGCCCTCGCGGTCTTCGTGGTCGTTCGCCTCTTCGACCGCACGGGCATGGCCTGGACGAAGGTCGGCTGGTTCGCATGACCGACATCCGGCTCTCGGAGGTCGTGGTCGACCGGGATCGCTTCCGCGTCGGCCCGATCGACCTCGAGATCCGCTCCGGCTCCGCGACCGTCCTGCTCGGCCCGTCCGGAGCGGGCAAGACCAGCCTGTTGCGAGGGATCGCCGGATTCCTGCCGCTCCGGCAGGGAGCTGTGCGTGTGGACGGGGTCGCCGTCGAGCGATCGCCTCCGGAGCGCCGGGGATTCGGGTTCGTCCCTCCGGGCCTCGGGCTCTTCCCCCACCGGCGGGTGCGGCAGAACGTGAGCTATCCCCTCGACCTGCGGGGGACGCCGGACGCGCGTGCGCGGGTCCAGAGGTGGATCGATCACTTCGAGCTCTCGGAACTCGCCGAGCGATATCCCGCTCAGTTGAGCTCGGGCCAGCGCCAGCGCGTGGCGATGGCCCGGGCGCTCGCCGGGGAACCGCGCGCGCTCCTCTGGGACGAGCCGCTCGCGGCCCTCGATGTGGAGAGTCGCGACGTCCTGCTCCGGCTCCTGCGCGAGCTCATCGAGTCCGAGGGAATCCCGCTGCTGCTCGTCACGCATGACCCGGCGACCGCGTTCGCGCTCGCTTCGAACGTCGTCGTGCTGGAAGAGGGACGGGTCCGTTTCCAGGGAGCGGTGACCGCGCTTCCGCACGCACCGCTCAATCGGTTCATGGCACGGTTCCTGGGCTTCGAGAACCTCTTTTCGCGGGAGGAACTCCTTGCCGCGGGCGATGGCCCCCTTCCTCGGGCGTTGCTCGGGGACGCCGGCCCGAGTGGGATCGTCGTCCCCGACGATGCCCTGAGCTGGACCGCGGCCTCCTCCGACAGCGATCTCGCCCGCATCACCTCGGTGCGATGGGCCCCGCGGGGCTGGGTCCTGACGCTCCGACAGGGCGCGTTGGCGTTCTACGTGCACTCGCCCTCCGACTCCCTCCGCCTGCGCGTCGGCGACACCGTCCGGCTCGACCTCGATCGAACCCGGCTCCGGCCGCTCACCGCGGAGGGGGCGTCGTAGCGATGATGGAGCGTTGGCTGGCTCCGATGGACGTCCGCTTGCTCGCGCAACTGTCGACCACTCCCAACGTGGTCCGCGCCTCCCGCTCGCTCGGGATCCCCCGAGATCGAGCGGTCTATCGGCTCGCCCGGCTGCGTCGCCTCTATGGAGGCCCCGTCGTGCGCGCGCGCCGCGGGGGTTCGACACCAGGAGAGACCCGGCTCACGGCGCTCGGACGACGACTGCTGCGCGACGCGAGCGACGCGCGGCCCGATTCCCGTATCAACCGGTTCTCCGGGATCTACCGCGGAGGTCGATCTCCGAAGGTCGATCTCGGCCATGGACGGCAGCTCGAGGTTTCCTTCCGAGGGCGCGAAGGAGCGCCCGTGGAGGTCGTTGTGGACCCGGGCTCGATCGTCGTCGCTCTTCGCCCGGTCGAATTGAGCGCTCGCAATGCCCTCCCCGTCACGGTCCAATCCACGAAGTCGCACGGCGCCCAGAACGCGGAGCTCCGAGCCCTCTGGAGAGGGCTCGTCGTGCGGGTAGGGATCACGCCGGGTTCGATCCGCCGGCTCGCGCTGGACCGCGGCGCACGGGTGTACCTCTACGTGAAGGCCGTGTCCGTTCGCCGCGTCGCTACTCGCGGATCCCCTCGCTCGTGAGCGAGTAGACCGCCTCCCCCTCGGGGAGGTTCGGCGAGTCGATGAGGCGCGCGATGCGCTTCGGGGGCTTGGATTTGCGCAGGTAGAGCCGGTAGGTGGAGGCGTGCGCCACGATGTTCCCTCCGATCGGGCGGGTCGGGTCGCCGAAGAGGATGTCGGGGCGCGCCATGACCTGGTTCGTGACCACGACCGCGGCGTTGTACGTGTCGGCGAAGCGCAGGAGCTCATGGAGGTGCTTGTTCAGGAGCTGCTGCCGGGGGGCGAGCTCGCCCCGTCCGGCGTACTCGGACCGGAAGTGCGCGGTGAGGGAGTCGACCACGAGGAGCCGGACCGGCCTCTGCCGTGCGAGCTCCTGGGCTTTCTGGACGAGGAGCATCTGGTGGCTCGAGTTGAACGCCCGGGCGACGTGAATCTTGGTGAGCGCCTCCTGCGGGTCGAGGCCGACGGCCTTCGACATGTCGATGATCCGCTCGGGACGGAACGTGCTCTCGGTGTCGATGTAGACCGTCTCGCCGAGTAGCCCTCCCTGGGCGACGGGTAGTTGGACGTCCACGGCGATCTGGTGGGCTATCTGGGTCTTCCCAGTGCCGAACTCGCCCGCGAACTCCGTGATCGCCTGGGTCTCGACGCCGCCGCCCAGGAGTTCGTCCAGCGCCTTCGCGTTGAGCGTGATCCGCCCCAGTTTCTTGCGTCGCTCGAGGACTTGGGTCCCGAGCTCAAACCCGCCGACGTCGGCCTTCCGGCGCGCCTCGCCGATGATCTTCTGGGCGATGGTCAGTCCGATGTCCGCGGCTTCCGCGATGTCCCCGGGGGAGGCGACCGCCAGCTCCATGAGGTCGGTGTAGCCGGCCTCTCGGAGCTTGTCGGCCGTCGTTGTGCCGACGCCGGGGAGGTCCTCGAGCGCGATCTCGGTCTTCTCGGGAACGGCCGGCTCCGCCGGTGGGGCTGCACGAGCGATCGGTTTCGGCGACACACTCTGATGAGTTGCGCCGGGGGAGATAAGCGTGGGGGAGAGGTCGCGAAACGGCGGAATCTGCCGTCAGGCGGAGGGGGTGAACGGCTGGCCGGTCAGTCGCTGGTACACGGTGGTGTACAGGCGACTGACCTCATCGACCAGGAGCGGAGGCAGCGGCGGGATCTCCGGCTCGGGTCCCCCGGCCTGTCGAGCGGCCATTAGGCGATCGTAGTATCCCGTCGAGCGGTAGTGTTGGCGAACGAACTCCTTGGAGAAATCGACCTGCCGGCCCCGCTCGAACGCGTCTCGGTCCCAGAATCGGTCCTCGTCCGCGGTCCCGAAGGTGTCGACGACCATCAACGCTCCATCCGCGTCGACCCCGAACTCCTTCTTTCCATCGACGTGCAACAGGCCGCGCGGGGCGATCTCCCGCTGCATCGCGCCGTCGATCTTCAGGATCGTCTCCTTCAGTTCGTCCATCTGCCGCCGGTCGAGCGCCGAGAGCTCGAGGGCCTCCTCGATCGTCAAGAGACGATCGATCGGCTCAAGCTTGGTCGTCACCTCGAAGTGGGGCTCGGGGAGCGGGTCGGCGAACTGCAGGTGCTTGCCCGCGGGGAATCCGAGTTCCTCGGGCCTGACCTTGCCGGAGCGCACCCGGTCCCACATCGACCCGGCGATGTAGTACCGTACGATCAGCTCGAGCGGGATGAGGTAGTTCTTCGGGTGCGGTCCGAGCGACCTCGGTTGCGGAACGACCTGGACGCGCTTGACACGCATCGAGGTCGGGCCCGAGAGGCGCAGGAAGTGGTTGGGAATCTTGTGCGTTCGGCAGCTCTCGAACCAGAACGCGGCCGTCCGGTTCAGCGTCTCTCCCTTGTGGGGGATCTCGCTCGGGATGTGCTTGTCGAAGACGGAGATGTCGTTGGTGAAGCGGAACTCGAGCTCGGTGGGGGAGACGGAGTAGACCTCCTTGACCTTGCCTCGACGCAAGTACTGGGGCTCGCCCGACCTCGACGGCGGCGGGCTCTTGGACATACCGCAGCGAGGAGGGTTCCGTTCTTTAAGCTGACCGACCGGGGCGCGTTCGATCGGGCTCACATCATGCGGCCGTGCAGGGTGGTGATCGGGCGGAACCCCTGCTTCGTGTAGAAACGGATCGCGATCTCGTTCTGGACGGGGAACTCCGCCGTGAGCACCCCGGCCCCTTTGGCCTTCAGCGCCGCCGAGAGCTCTTGGAGAAGGTATTCTCCCACCCCCCGGCGTCGGTAGAGCGGGAGGAGGTAGATGTCGAGGATGACGCCCTCCTTCTCCGGGGAGTAGAAAGGCCGATCCCGGACCCGGGCGCGAACGACCCCGACGACCTTGTCCTTGTCCGTTCCGACTCCTTCGGCGGCGAGAACGAGCGCTTCCGGGTCGGAGATGTCGCGCTTCAGGATCTCGATGGCCCGCTCCTCCGCGTCCGGACGCACCTTGAGCAACGGGTCGAACTCCTCGTTCAACCGCTTGAGCCGGAGGATGAGAGGGACGAGCTGCGCGATATCGCTCGCGCGCGCGGGCCGCAAGTGGATCGGAACGCTGGGTCCGGTCGTGGTCGCGTTCGGGTTCGGTCGCTCGGCTTCAGTTTTCCCCTTGGGCGTCGTCATCGTTTCTTTCTCCGTGGGCTCTTTTCATCGGGCATCGGCAGCGTGACCCCCGAGCGCGCCAGTTCGCGGGCGAGTTTTGGGGGGCGCCGCATGATTTCCTGGGCGATCCGGTAGAACTCCGCGCGCGTGCGGGGACGCCCGGCGATCCCGAGACGCACCGCCTCCTCCGCAACCGCGGCGGCCACGTGCGGAGAGAACTCCGTCTCCTCCATCGTGGGAAGGATGTGATCGACCGTGAGGCCCGCATCGTTGGCGTGGCGGGCGAGCTCCTTGGCCGCAGCGAGGACCACCTGGTCGGGAATCGAACGGGCTCGGGCGTCCAGGATGCCTCGGAACACCGCCGGGAAGATGAGCGAATTGTTGACCTGGTTGGGAAAATCGCTGCGGCCCGTAGCGACCACCGCGGCGCCGGCGGCCTTCGCGATGTCCGGCCAGATCTCCGGGTCGGGGTTCGCGAGCGCGAAGACGATCGGCCCGGAGGCCATCGCGCGGATGTGCTCGGGCTTGACAGTGTCCGGAGTGGGCGTCGAGGCCGCGAGCAGCGCATCGGCCCCCTCCACCGCCTCGACGAGGCCGCCTCGACGGTCACCTCCATCGGTTTGCAGGGCGAGCCGGTACTTCCACCGGTTACGGACCATGAGCTCGTCCACGTCCCGACGCTCGGCGTCGAGGATTCCTTTGTGGTCGACCAGCGTCAGACGGTGCGGATCGTGGCCGAAGGCGAGGAGGAGTCGCGCGGTGGCGATGTTCGCCGCGCCGGCCCCGAGGAGCACGGTGCGCATCGAGCGGACGTTGCGGCCGGTCAGCTCGATGGCGTTCAGGAACCCGGCGATCGTGGCCGCGGCCGTTCCTAACTGGTCGTCGTGCCACACGGGGATGGGGAGGCGCTTCTGCAACTCCTCCAGGATGCGGAAGCATTTCGGGGACGCGATGTCCTCCAGATTGATGCCGCCGAACGCCGGTGCGATGCGCTCGACCGTCTCGATGAACGCGGCGTCCGACTCGACGAAGATGGGCAGCGGGATCGCATCGACCCCGCCGAGATACTTGAACAGAAGGGCCTTGCCCTCCATGACCGGAAGGGCGGCGCGCGGACCGATGTCCCCGAGGCCGAGCACGCGGCTCCCGTCCGTCACGATCGCAATGGTGTTCCCGCGGCCCGTCAGGTCGAAGGAGCGGTCCGGATCTGCGGCGATCGCACGGGAGACCGCGGCAATCCCCGGGGTGTACCATAGGGAGAAGTCCGCGAGGGAGCGCACCGGGACGCGCGGGACCGTCTCGATCTTCCCGTGATAGTACTCCGCGAGGCGCAGCGCGCGCGCTCCGAGCGCGTCGGTCCGCTCCGTCGCCGTGCGCTCGATGGCTTCCTCCGAAGCCCGCTTGCGGCTCTTGCGGCCCGTCCCGGGATCAGACGGTGGCATCGCGGCCTGCACCATCGGTCGGGCGCGACCTAGTGGGCTCGTATTAACCCTTTGGATAGACGAAGCGTGGCTTCGGCAATTGACGTATGACCGGGGCTCCCACCGATGGCAGTGAAGCCGGGCCACCGAACAGGTCTTGAGCCGCCTCGCCGTTCGATTCCGTGTGCCCTCTTCCCCCAACCCGCTCCCACATCCGTTCTTCCGGCCCGCGCGGGAAGGTGCGGTTCCCCTCATCGGACCGAAGGAGCTGAGCGATCTGCTCGAAGGGCCCGAGCCTCCCTTGATGCTCGATGTCCGTTCCGATGCCGAGCGTCGGTGGGTCCACCTACCGGACGATCGCCACGTTCCGATCCATCTGCTCCCGAGAGAGGCCACGGCGTTACCCCACGACCGGCCGATCGTGACCTACGACCATTTCGGCCCCGACGCTCGTCGGGCGGCTGAACTTCTTCGATCGAGGGGCTTCGATTCCGCTGCGGCGCTCGAGGGCGGGATCGACGAGTACGCACGCATCGTCGATCCATCGCTCCCCCGGTACCGGGAAGGTGAAGGCGAGCGCGGACTCCTCCTCCAACAGCTACCCCGCCCCGACACCGGGTGCCTCGCGTACTTCCTAGGAGATCCGGTCGCTCGCGAGGCGGTCCTCATCGATCCGGGGGTCGACACGGATCCGTACCTCGAAGCGCTGCGCGGTGGAGCCTGGCACCTCGCCGCGATCGTCGAGACCCACACGCACGCCGATCACCTCGCCGGTCACTCGTCCCTGCATCTCGCGACCGATGCGCCGATCTACGTCAGCCGCCGCTCTCCCGCCCAGTACCCGCACCGCACCCTTTCGGAAGGGGAGGCGATCGACTTCGGTTCGGAGGAGCTCCGGATCCTCGAGACCCCGGGTCACACGCTCGATCATCTCACGCTGAGGGTCCGGGATTCGGCATTCGTGGGCGATACCCTCCTCATCGGCACCTGCGGCCGCACGGACCTAGGCGACGGTTCGCCGGAGATGCTCTGGGACAGCCTCACCGGCAAGCTGATGCGCCTCCCGGACGAAGTCGAGGTGTACCCGGCCCATTTTGGGCCTTGCCACTCGCTCCCCGCGCGTTACGTCTCCACGATCGGGTTCGAGCGCGCGACCAACGAGGCGCTAAACCAGCCCTCGCGGGAGGCGTTCGTTCGGTACATGACCGAAGGATGGCCCCCGAAACCGACCGACTTCGAACAGATCGTTCGTGCGAACCTCGAGGGTTGATCTCGAGGTTGCCTCGCGCGCAACCGCGTTTCCTCGCTCGCATCGCGGCGTTTGCGCGACACTCTTAAGGATGGAACCCGGGTCCATCGTCTCCCATGACCGTTCGGACCGCGCTCTCGGGACCGTTCCCGAGGTCGGAAGCGCTCGTCGCGGCGACGCGGGACCTCGATCGGGGTCGTACGACCCTCGAGGCGGTCGAGGCGCTCTACACCCGCACCGAGAACGAGGTGCTCGCCCTCGAGCATCGGCTCGGAGTCGACGCGCCCACGGCGGGGTACTTGCGCTGGCAGGACATCTATCGCCCGATCTCCGAGTCGTGGTCGGGGTTCTCGGTGGGCCCGGTTACCCGGATGTTCGAAACGAACACGTTCTTTCGCCAGCCGATCCTCCTCGGGCCGCCGGAGCGCGTGCCCGGCGCCATCGCCGCACGGATCCCCCTTCCATTGCGCATGGCGGAGAAGTCCCGGGCGAAGATCGTCCTCCCGGGCCCGTACACCTTGGCGCAGGCGGTGGACAATCGCTCGGGGGATACCACCGAGGGACTGATCCATCGGCTCGGACGCCTCCTCGGCGACGAGCTGCACGAGTTGCACGGCCGCGGGTACTCGATCTTCCAGTTCCAGGAGCCATCCCTCGTCGTGGACCCTCCGACCGGTCCTCGGGCAGAAGCGGTGCTCGCCGCGTACCGGGCGATCGAGGCGCGCTCGAGCGGCTCGACCACGATCGTTTGGACGTACTTCGGGGACGCCGCCCCCGAGCACGCCCTCCTCGACCGGTTGCCCGTATCGGTGATCGGCGTAGATCTTGCGGAGACCGAGTACGAACGCCTTCGCCCGTGGACCGCCTCCAAGGGACTCGGCCTCGGCGTGATCGATCCCCGCACCACGCTGCCCGAGGACCCCGCGGAGGTCGCCGAGATCGTCCACGACCTCGCCGCCCGCCTCCAGCCCCCCGACCTCTGGCTCGGTCCCGGCGGACCGCTCGATCTGCTGCCGGCCGAGGCGGCCGTTCGCAAGCTCCAGCTATTGCCCACGGCTCGGCAAGAGATCGCCGCCCGAGGGGGCGCTCGATGACCTCCCATCCGTTGTTCCCGTCGCAGGAGATCGGGAGCCTGATGAAGCCCTTCTGGCAGTTGCAGGGCGCCCGGGGCGGACCGCTTGACGAGCGCGCGCGGAAGGAGTTCCAGGCGTGGGACGAACGGA
Organism: Thermoplasmata archaeon; assembly: GCA_035532555.1. NCBI lineage: Archaea > Methanobacteriati > Thermoplasmatota > Thermoplasmata > Thermoplasmata archaeon. Next base: position 46,864 of record DATKQS010000009.1, read on the forward strand.
TCCACTTCACCCGGGGCGCCGAGACCATCGCGAGCGCCCTCCTGAGCGGTTCGCCCGGGAGCGTGACGCCCGAACAGGTCCGGGACCTCGGCGCGCTCTTCGGCCTGCGCTACTTCGAGAGCGCCGGGCTCGATCGGGTCTACGACGCCGAGGCCCGCCGTATCGAGATGTACGAGTACCCCATCCGCCAGATGCGCGGCTTCCAGTTCTTCGGCCACGTGCGCTCCTTCGACAACAAGTACTACCTCAAGGCCGCGAACACCGGCGAGATCCGACTCGAGCGGCCGTACCATACCGAGGAGTTCGAGTTCGTCCGGGCCCATGCGCGGGCGGAACCCAAGATCCCCATCACGGGCCCGTACACCCTCGCGGACTGGTCGTTCAACGAACACTTCCTCGCGCGCCAGAAGGGCTGGAAGGGGCGGGCGAGCCGGCGGGCCGCACAACGCGAGTTCGTGGTGGAGCTCGCCCGCAAAGCGATCCGCCCGACCCTGGCCGCGCTGATCGATTCGGGTTGCCGCGTCATCCAGATCGACGAGCCCGCTGCCGGGACGCACCCCGACGAGGGAGATCTCGTGGCGGAGGGGTTCAACGCCGCGACCGAAGGTCTGGACGCGGAGTTCTCCATGCACATTTGTTTCTCCGATTACCGCAACCTCTTCCCCGCCCTCCTCGAGGCGAAGCGCTGCCGTCAGTGGGCCTGGGAGTTCGCCAACCGCGACCGGGACGGACGCGACGGCTACGAGGTCCTCAACGTGCTGCGGGAGTACGGTGACACCCGGGACGTGGGCCTGGGGGTCCTCGACGTGCATCGCGATGAGATGGAGACCCCGGAGAAGGTCGCGGAGCGGATCGGGCGTGCCGCCAAGATCCTCGGCGATCCGAAACGGATCTGGGTGAACCCGGATTGCGGCCTGCGGACCCGAAGCCTCGACGTCGCCTACGCCAAGCTCGAGGCCATGCACCGCGGAGCGGAGCTCGCGCGCGCGGAACTCTCCAACCCACGAACCTGACCGATGATTCCACCGGTCGCCGATGCTCGAGGGACTTCCCCCTTAGGACCTCTGGCTCCTCGAACGGCTTCGGTTCCGTACCCGCGGGGAGGATGGTTTCGACGGCTCGGCCGGTCGAACCCCGACGAACAGTCCTCGGTCATGGCCGGTGCCGAGCCCCGTGCGGAAGTGGCGGGCCCGCAGCCCCGCACGGCGCATGCGTTCCAAGGTGTCGGGAACGGTGAACAGCCCCATGACGTGCGAATCCCGCAGGTATCGAACCGGTCCTCCCGGCGTCGCGATAAGGAAGTGAAACTCGATGATCGACTCGTTTCCGCGCCGTTCGCCGACGCTCATGCGGGCGAGGCGCAGCTCCGGTGTGTTGTGGGTGATCAGGTGGGAGTGGCCCACCCGGTACTCTTCCGGCGCGAGCCACGGCTCGATGATCACGACCCCGCCGGGCCGCAAGTGGCGGGCAAAGTTCCGCAACGTTGCTTCGAGCGCGGGAAGCGTACGTACGTATCCGATCGCGCTGAACAAGCACGTGATCACATCGAATTCCTTGGCGAGATCGAAGGACTCCATTCGACCCCGCGTGAAGGGAACTCGGGGGAGACGTCGTCGAGCGAGCCGAATCATCGAGGCGCTCGCGTCGATCCCTTGACCGTCGTACCATCGCTGGAAGTACTGGAGGTGACCCCCCGTGCCGCACGCTACGTCGAGCAGCGTTCGGGCACGCGGAGGACCGAACCGTCGGACGATGGCGCGGACCCGGCGCGCCTCGCTCCCGTAGCGAGCTTCCGAGTATATCCGATCGTAGTAGCTCGCGAGCTCGTCGTACATTCGGGTCGACTTCGTCATGACCGGCGGATCGTGTTCCAGCGACCGGGGCTCGAGGGCGCGCTCCTCACTCTCTGAGCTCCGTGAGGACCTCGGCCGAGGTCGGGCCCACCAGCACGGTATGCTCCGCCTGGGAGACCCAGCCGCCCCCACTCTCGACGAACACCGGATACGTCTGGAGGAACCGACGACCTTGGGCGAGGGCGGTGCGCTGCGCCGCATCGGTGACCCAGCGCGCCGTGAACGGGAGCGTTCGGAACCGCTGAAAGAGGGCCGAGAGCTCCGGGTCGCCCGCTCCGGGATCCCGTCGGAAGCGCACGATGTGACCGAACGAGCCGTTCTCGATCGATCCGGCTCCGTTCGTGGCGAACGGCTCGATCGCCACGATCTCCCCCTCCTCGAGCGTCTCACCGGTCGCTCCGCTCACGTTGGGGATCGATTTGCCCGCGTGGAGGAGATATCGCTGGATCGTGTGCCCCGTGAGGTTGGAGACCGGCTTGAACCCCCGCGCGTGGATCGCCGACTCGATCGCACGGCTGATCTCGTCGATCGCGACCCCGGCTCGGACCTGGGCGATCCCGGCGCGCACGGCGTCCTGGGTCGCGCGAACGAGGTTCTCGTACTGATGGGTCCCGCCGACCTCGACGGTCTCCGCCGTGTCCGAGATGGCGCCGTCGAGGTGGGCCCCGACGTCCACCTTCACCAGGTCCCCGGCCTCGAAGGCGAGGTCGTCGTTCGGGCTCGGAGTGTAGTGCGCGGCCTCGAAGTTGCGAGACAGATTCGCGGGGAACGCCGGGAGGGCACCGTCCCCGCGGATCGACGCCTCGATCACCTCGGCGACCTCGCGGCGTGAGCGGCCGGGCCGCAAGGCGCGTACCCCAACGGCGCGGGCACGTGCCGAGATGCGGCCGGCCTCCCGCCACCGATCGACGTCTTCGGGATAGCGGGCCATCCGGCTCACTTCCGTTCGCGGATCGCTGGAACTCCCCGGGTCAGATCGACCAGCGTCGAGGGGGCCCCGGAGGGAGCGGGATCGGAAGGAAGGTACATCGCCACCTCATCGCCAAAGATGCGACGAGCCTCGCTCGCGGTCCGTGCCGGGCGCTCCCCGTGGCGGTTCGCGGACGTCGCCGTGATCGGTCCGGCGTGCTCGGCGAGCGATCGGGCGAGCGGATGGTCCGGGATCCGGATTCCCATCGAGGCTCCCCCGGCGATCGCCGGCGCGAACTCCCGCCGCGCGCGCGCGGAGGGCGGGGCGAGGATGGTGTACGGCCCGGGAAGGTGGGTGCGCACGAACGACCGACCTTCTTCCGAGAGCTCGGAGTACGGCTCGAGCTCCTCGAAGGAGGAGAACGCGACCGAGATCGGCTGACCGGTGGCGCGGCCCTTCGCGCGCACGAGCGACTCGACCGCTGCGAGATTGGTCGCCGGCACCGCGAGGCCGTAGAGGGTGTCGGTCGGGTAGCCGACGATGCCGCCGGCTCGAAGAGCCCGCACGGCCCGTGGGATCGGATCGGTCATCGCCTACTGGTACTCCACGCCGACGCGCTCGTAGCTGAGATAGTCTCTCTCCGTGAAGTACAACGCGAGCTCCCGCGCAGCCGACTCCGGAGAATCGGAGGCATGGATCAAGTTCGACGTCATGGCCAGAGCGAGGTCGCCCCGCACCGTTCCCGGGGCCGCGGTTTGAGGGTTGGTGGCGCCGATGAGCAGGCGGACGGCCCCGATCGCCGAGCGGCCTTCGACCGCCATCGCGAAGACCGGCGCCGAGGTGATGTGGGCCACGAGGCCCGGGAAGAACGGCTTGCCCTTGTGCTCGGCGTAGTGGCGGTCGGCGAGCTCGGGAGTCACTCGCACGAGGCGCGCGGCGATCAACTTTAGTCCCTTGCGTTCGAGCCGACCGACGATCTCCCCCACCAGTCCCCGGCGCACCCCATCGGGCTTCACGAGAACGAGCGTGCGCTCGATCGAACCTTCTGCCATCGAGCCGGCGAGCCCGGCACCCATGAAAAGGTTGCCGCGGACGACGCCGTTATTGCGCGGCATGCTCCCGGTGCGGGCCGGCATGGTGGACGGCAGGATCCCCGATCGACGCACCCACCGCGCGGTCCGCGGCTTCGATCGTTCCGCACCCACGTACGAGCGAGGGCGTCCGGACTATCCTGCCGAGGTGATCGAACTCCTCGCCCGCGTCCTCCACCTTGGGCCGGGACAGACGATCGTCGAGCTCGGGAGCGGGACCGGGAAGTTCACTCGCGCCTTGCGGCCCCTCCGGGCCGCGCTCGTCCCGGTGGAACCTACGCGCGGAATGCGGGAGGAGTTCGCCCGCCGTATCCCGGACCTGCCCGTGTTGGACGGCACCGCCGAGGCAATCCCGGTCCCGGACGGCTTCGCCGACGCGGTCCTCGTCGCCCAGGCGTTCCACTGGTTCCGGGCCCGCGTCGCACTCCGCGAGATCGCGCGGGTTCTGCGGCCCGGAGGCGGCCTCGGTCTGGTCTGGAACATGCGCGATGAGCGCGTGCCGTGGATGCGGGAGTTCACGCAGATCCTAGAAGATTACAACTGGGGCGTTCCCCGCACCCGACAACGGCGCTGGCGTCCGGCCTTCGAGCGGGGTGGGATCCCGTTCGGACCGTTGCACCATCGGACCTTCCACCATATTCAATGGGTCCACATCCCCGGGGTCGTCGCGCGTGCCCTCTCCGTGAGCATGATCGCGGTCCAGCCGGTCGCCGAGCAACGCAAGGTCGCCCGCCGCATCCGCGAACTCCTCGCTTCCGATCCCATGACCCGAGGCCGGCGGCTGATCGACATCCCGTACCGTACCGAGGTGTACTGGTGCCACCGCACCGAAGCCCGTCCCCGGAGTCACGCGGCGCGCACGTCGCACCCGTACCGGTAACGGCACCCGGCACAACGGCGGGGCGATGGGCGCGCTCGACCGTCGTACGGGAGCGCGACCTCGCGTCGCAGCGCGAGGAGCCGCTGCCGTTGGTCCTCTCCCCAATCGATCCGGAACTCTCCTCCGTCGGAGTATCGGAGCACCCCGTACGGCACGGGCACGTCGGTCGTCTCCTCGACCAGGAGGCAGTACGCCCAGACCTGGACGACGTGAGAGAGCGGCGGACCGTTCGGCGGGCTTGTGCGGCTCTTGATCTCGATCGGTACGATCCGACCGTCCCGGGTCCGGCGCAAGGAATCCGGACGCCCGACGAGGCGGTAGCGATGCGAGATCAACGGGGCGTTCCTTCGCCGTCCGTCATCCACCGCGATCAACTCCCCGTGGACCCGATCCCGGGCGCGTCGATGGAGCGAACGGACGCTGGCTACGAGCGCCGTCACCCCGACCACGGCGAGCCCGAGAAGGAGGGTGATCGTCAGCGAAGCGACCATGCCCAAATCCCCACGATCACGAGAAGGAGGAGACCGAGGCCCGCGAGGGCGAGGTAGGTTCCCGCGTGCGAGTCCCGTGTCTCCTCGGAGCGAAGTTCGCGCACGTGGTAGCGTCGGCCGGCCTCCGCCCGATGGCTTGCGCTTCGGGGGATCTCGCCCGGTGGAGGGTGCTCCCGGTACCAGTACGCTCTCGGGCAGTAGGTGTACTCCGCCAGATCGCTCGCGGAGGCCCACGGGATCTCGGGATCCACGAGGCGAACGGTCCGGCGCGGGACTTACCTCTTCTGCTCCACGGGAACGCGCCTGCGCGCGCGAGCATCGCTGAAGGCGGCGTTCCCAGGTCGATTTCATATCGACCGGTTGAGCTCGGGGGCCAGACTCCGGGAGATCGATGGAGGAGATCGTGCGCTTCGAGCGAGTGGCCGGGCACCTCGCCGCAGTGCCCGTTCAGCTGGGCCCGTCGATCGAGACGCGATTCGTCCTCGATACCGGGATCGGCCTCAACCTCATCTCGAGCGCGCTCGCGACTCGCATCGGGGCACGTCGGACCGGTGCGATCCATACGGGCCAGCGGATGTCCGGGCAGGCGGTCTCCGTTCCGCTCGTCACGATCCCCCGACTTTCGATGGGCCCCCACCACCGGGACCATGTCCCGGCAGGGATCCTCGACCTCGCGGGGTTATCCGCGCAGTTCGGGGTGGATGGGTTTCTCTCCTTGCAGTTCTTCGAGAGCACCGCCTTCACGATCGGCGGGCCGGGCCGAACCATCTATCTTCCTCAGCGAACACCGGCCGGCCCGGGAACCGCCGCCTCCTTCGAAGTCCCGATCCGGATCGACCGCGACGGCCCCTCGGTCAGCGCGTTCACGGACCTGCGGTTGCCGAACGGTCGCCGCGCGAGCGTGGAGATCGATAGTGGATCGGACTCCCTCATCCTGAACGCGAGGTTCCTCGCGGACCTCGGCCTACGCGCCGATGCGGAAGGCGTGCGGACGGTGCAAGGAACGGACGAGACGGGCTATGCGTATACCCGACGCTTCGCTCGGATCCCCGATCCCGTAAGCCTCTGGGATGCGCCGAGCATCTCGCAACGCGACCTCGACGTGATGTTCCAGGAGATCATGTACGATGGTCTCCTCGGTGACGCCTTCCTGAGACGGTACGATGTTACCTACGACGTTCCTCGCTCCCGGGTGACCTTCGCCGAAGCCCCGTGAGCGGGGTTGGACCTTCGTCCGATCGATTGCGCACCTAGATTCGCAGAGCCGGTCGTCTACGGCGAGGCGGAATCCGCATCCGCGGCTTCGGCCTTCGGTCGCCGTCGTGTCTTCGGCTTCGTCTCGGGGGCCGGGGTCGCCGGTGCAGGGGTCTCGGGCGCAGCGGGTTCGGGCGCGGGCTCCGCAAGCTCCGGGGCCGGTGCCCCGGGTGCCGGCGCTGTCGGCTCGGGCTTCTGGGCAGCCTTGGCCGCCGCCGCCCGGTTCTGCGCGGCCCGGCCTCCCGTCTGTTCGGTCGCCTTCTTCTGAGCGTGGGCGCGGGTCCACTTGCGGCGGTGGCCGACCCGGCCGAGATGGAGCTGCTGCTTACGGCAGGAACCGGAGCAGAAGTTGTAGACGGTGCCGTCCCGCTTGACGAACATCATGCCCGTGCCGGGCTCGATCTCGTCCGCGCAAAACGAACACTGGCGCTTGACGACCATCGGATCCCCTCCAGTTTCCTTAGCGGATCGAGAGCTTTCGCGCTTCGCGCGCGGTCTCCCGCAGCAACAGCACGTCCCCGAGCCGGATCGGGCCGGCGACGTTGCGCGTGATAATCTTGCCGCGGTCGCGGCCGGCGAGCACGCGGACCTTGACCTGGGTGGCCTCGCCGGCCATGCCGGTGCGGCCGATCAGCTCGACGACTTCCGCCGCGCTTCCCTTGTCATCTGCCATCGCCTGGACCTCGCTCGTTCCGAGTTCGTTACTTCTTCAACGTCGGGAACGCGTTGATGAGTTCTTCGAGCAGGGCCTTCGCGTCGCCGGGTTCGACGATCGCGATGGAGGCGGCGGACTTCGTGAGGCCGGCCGACTGGCCGAGCCGCTGCTTCTTGTTGACATACACGTACGGAATCCGCTTCTCCTCGCAGAGCATCGGGACGTGGACCAGGATCTCGACGGGGTCGACGTCCTCCGCCATCACCACGAGCTTGGCCTCGCCCCGCTCGCTCGATTTGGTGACCTCGTTGGTCCCCACCCGGATCTTCCCGGTCTCGCTCGCCACTTGCACGAGCTGGAGGGCCTTGTCGGCAACGTCGCTCGGGGTCTCGAACCGTACGTAGATTGGTCGCGCCATGTTGTACCTCGCGTCAGCGGAACCCCCGAAGGGAATCCTCGGCTCACGGGTGGGAGCGCGTAGGGGGACCGCTACTTAAGGCTGGCGAGGGAGCGGACGCCGCCGCCTCCGCTGAGGGCAGGTAGCCGGTTTCGGAGCGTACCCGGGCGAGGAATTCGAGGGTGCGCTTCCAGGCGTCGTTCGCGGCCCGATCCTCGTGCCCTTCCCAACCCGGGCGTTGGAACGCGTGACGAACCTGGGGGTACACCTGCACGTCGACCCGTCGCTTGGCATGGTTGAGAGCGGGCAGGAGCGCGGAGAAGGCCCAGCCCGTGACCTTCTCGTCGTCCGAGGCCAGGATCAGGAGGAGCGGCCCCCGGAGTCCGTTGACCTCCTGCGGGTGTTCGATGCGGCCGTAGGAGTCGACGCAGAAATCGAACGGGAGCCGACAGGCCCCGAGGAGCGCGTACCCACCACCCATGCTGAAGCCGATCACGCCGACTCGCGCCCCCGGATCGAGCCGTGCGGCGACCTCCGCCCTCGCCCGGTCGAGCATCGCGAGCACGTGGGCCTCCGTGAGCGCGCCCTGCATCGCGAGCGCTCCTTCCAGGCTCTGGGCCGTTCGGCCGCCGTAGAGATCCACCGCCACGGTGGGGAATCCCTCGTGGGCGAGGGATGCCGCGACCCCCCGGATGATGGGAGTGTAGCCGAAGATCTCGTGGACGAGGACGAGCCCGACCGGCCCGCCGCGACCGAACGCTTCGAATCCCCCGGGCGCGGTCCCTTCGGGCATGGGCGAGGCCTTTCGCAGACCCCAGCCCCCCATGGGGCTCCTACGCTATCTAACTAGGGAAGGCCGAGGAACGAGGTCGGGGAGACCTCGGGGTGGTCGGTGAAGTAGCGGCGGACCGGTTCGATCAACTGGTCGAGCCCGACCACCACCCCCGACTTCAGGTCCTGGGGGTGAAGCTTCCCGGACTCCCACTCGGCCCGGAAGCCGGCCGAATCCTGGAACGTGAGGGGTCCGCCGTACTTCGCGGCCCGAGGGATCTCGATCGACCCGAGCCATGGGAGGATCACGTACTCCACCAGCTCCACGACCGGATTCCCTGCGACCTGCTTCGCGGGGCAGAACGCCCCGGCGATACGCGCGGCGATCTCCTCGGAGGGAGCCGGCAGGGTGATCGCGGTGGCCGGATCCGATTTCGACATCTTGCCCTCGAACGCGCCGCTAGAAGGATCCATCCGACCCCCGCCCTTCAGCGAGGAAAGGAGCGGCGTGTGGATGCCCACCGGAGTGGGCCACCCGCGCTGGTGTGCGACCTCGCGCGCCAGCACGTGGGCCCGTCGCTGGTCCATCCCACCGTAGGCGATGTCGACGGGAAGTTCGAAGATGTCGGCGACCTGCATGGCAGGATAGAACAGCTTGGAGGTGTCCAGCGTCGCCTCCTCCTCGTTGCGGCCCATGATCGACATCGCTCGCTTCGTTCGGGCGAGGGTGGTCGATTTCGCGACCCGAACGACCCGGGCCCAGTAGTCGGCGCGGTCCGTCAGTTCGCTCGCCCATCGGAAGCGGGCGCGGTCCGGGTCGACCCCGAGAGCGGTAAAGCCGGCCTGCATGTAGCGACCCGAGGCCCGGATCCGCTCGAGATCGCCCCCGAGCTTGTCGTTGATCCAGGCGTGCCAGTCGGCGAGGAAGACGGTCACGTCGCACCCCGCCTCCTGCAGATCGCGGATCTTGCGCGTGGTGATGAAGTGGGCGACCGTCAGCATTCCCGACGGCTCGAAGCCGATGTACGCCCGCGGCCGGTCGTTCGTGGCGACGAGGGCGCGTAGCTCCTCCGTGGTGAGCACTTCCTGGGTCCGCCGACCGATGCGCTCGACCCGCTCCTCGGTATCCACGACCCGCGCGAGGGAGGCCACGCTATTTACCTGTCGTTTCGACCGCGCTCGGCGGGCAGGTGCGGGCCGGCGGTTCCCTCCTCCCCGGGACCCATGCTAAATACGGTGACGAGGTTGGTTCCCCGCTAGGCTTGACCGGGGGGTTGGGCGTCCCCTTGTACACCGAAACCGTCCTTAGCGGGGGTGACAGGTAGGAGCGACGTTCGGGGGAGGAGTACGTCTTGCGTTGCTTCGTCGACGCTCTGTTCCACTGGGCCGCGGGCACTGCGATGAACGCTCGGAGGAGCGATCTAGCGGTTATCCATCACGGGCACCGGGTCAGGTCCTGACGGGAGCAGCCTTACCGTGACCCGTCGACGCTGGTGGGGCGACGGGGCTGAGGAGCGCGCAAGATCAACGCACACCTTCTCCGGGCGGCTATCCTATCGGCCTAGCACGCCCACCCTCGCGCGAAGTGCAGCACCCCCACCCCCCTCTTTCCAGTGGAGATTCCCGGCTGGTCCCGCAGAGCGGGGGCCTACCAGCCTTCGCTAGCGGGGTCGACCGCGTGGCGTTCCATCGCGCGCCGGCGATCCTCGGGGATCGCTTTCTTCTCCCCTTTGGCGTAGTCGTAACAGACGACGACCGAACGACCTCGGGCGACGACCTCCTTCCCTCCCTTCCGGGAGAACCGGTACAGAAGAACGAAGCTCGTTCGCCCGAGCGGTCGAGCGACCGTGACCTCTCCGAGGATCTCCTCTCCGTAGAGGACCGGTGCGAAGTATCTGCAGGAGGCTTCTGCGATGATGATGTCGAGTTGAGAGGGATGGAAGTGAGGAGGAGGAGAGTTCGAGAGGAGCGGCAGATAGTACTCGCAACGCAGCGTCTCCATGAAACCGAAGTACGTGGCGTGATTGAGGTGCTCGAGAACGTCGAGGTATCGGTACTCGATGTAGAATCGTCGTTGAGTAGGCCAGGGTACGGTGGGCTCGGGAACGATCGGGGCCGTCATCCGCCCGGGTCCACGGGGTTGGCGAATATATGGGTGGGGGCGTAACGGAAGCGGAACGTGGGGCCCGTGCGCCCCGCGTGGAGCAGCGAAGGCCATGACCGGTTCCAGTGGAAAAGGAGGGGTGGGGGGGACTACCGCGCCGGCTCCGGGAGAGATGGCCGGGGTCGTGCAACAGATCCGGCAGACCGTCCGCCATCACTCCGCCCGCTTCGAGGCGGCGATTCCGCTCATCGCGAGCGAGAACCTGTTGTCACCGTATGCGAAGGAGCTCCTGATCAGCGACTTTCACTCCCGGTACGCGGAAGGACTGCCCGGTGAGCGGTACTACGAGGGGAACGAGGACGTCGACCGGGTCGAGAACGTCTGCCTCGACCTCGCGCGCCGCCTCTTCCGGTGCTCGTTCGCGGACGTCCGCCCCATCTCGGGCACGGTCGCGAACCTCGCGGTTCTGAAGGCACTCGCCGAGCCGGGCGATCTGGTCGGAACGAACCGGCTCGCGAACGGGGCGCACATCTCGAGCGCGTCGTTCGGCGCGTTCGGGCTCCGGGGGGTCAAACCGGTCTACTACGCCTGGGATGAAGAGCGCATGACGATCGACGTCGCGAAGACGCGCGAGATCCTCAAGGCGGTTCGGCCGAAGCTCTGTCTGTTCGGACTCTCGGTGTTCCTGTTCCCGCAGCCGATCGAGGAGCTTCGGAGCACGCTCGAGGAGATCGGCGCGAAGGGCTGGTACGACGCGGCCCACGTACTCGGCCTGATCGCCGGTGGGCAGTTCCAAGACCCGCTCCGCGAGGGGGCCACGGTCATCTCCGCCTCGACCCACAAGACGCTCCCCGGCCCCCAGCACGGGATACTCCTTGGGGAGACCCCCGATGAGGAGACGGTCCGGCGCCTGCAATCCGCCGCGTTCCCCGGCGTCACGAGCAACCACCACCTCCATACCATGGCGGCCCTCGCGGTCAGCCTCGCCGAGCACATCGAGTTCGGCCGCGACTACGCGCGGCAGACGATCGCCAACGCCCAGGCGCTCGCGCAGGCGCTCTACGAGCGGGGCTTCGAGGTCCTCGCTCCGAAGCTCGGGTTCACGCGCTCCCACACGATCGCGGTCCGGGTCGCGCGCGAAGGCGGAGGGGAGACGGTCGCGCATCGGCTCGCGGACGCCGGCATCATCACGAACAAGAATCTGCTTCCGGGCGACGCGAGCCCGAAGCATCCACAGGGGATCCGCCTCGGAACGCCCGAGCTCACGCGCGTGGGAATGACCGAGAAGGAGATGGTCCGTGTGGCCGAACTGTTCGAGATGCTGCTCCACCAGGGCCAGTCGACGGAGGACGTCCGAGAGGCGGCGACCGCGCTCAAATCCCCGTTCACGACCATCCGCTACTGTTTCGGTGCCGGCGAGTCGGCGTACCGGTACTACGACTTAGTCGGCCGAGATCCGAGCTAGAGCCCTTCTCCACTCCCCGCGCCCGGGGGCTCCTCGAGGTACAGCTCCGCGCGACGATCGACCCGCCGTCGAGCTCGCGCGGTGTCGATCGTTACCCGCGGTAGCGGCTCCGTGCTCTCGATGAACACGGCCCGTCCTTCCCGATCCAGCGTCGCGTGCAGGCTGCCGTCGGCGACCATCGATCCCAACCAATCCGCGAGCCGTTCCGGCCCCGGCGAAGGTCGAAGACGATCGCGCAAGGCCGCGAAGTCGAGCGGGCCGTATCGCGCGAGGGCATCGCGGACGGACTGACGGCCCCAGACCAGACGCTCGAGTTCGCGGGCGTGCTGGCCCCGGTGGGGTCGTGCGCGCCAGAGAAGTCCGGTCGCGGCCACGGCGCCCCCTCCGATCAGAGCACCTCCCAGGAGCGGCAGCATGCCGCGTGGGAGGACGATGGGGTCCATCTCCCGGAGCTACAGCGCGGACGATGAAACGTGAGGACCGCGCGGGGGACCGGCCTCAGGCGAGTTCGGAGTGGCTTCCCAACTCCACGCTCGCGATCGTGCGGTGGATGGGCCCGTCTCGAGTGAGCGTGCTTTCCTTGAGTGCGATCGCACGGACGAAAACGGAGAGCGGGCCCGGTCCCCCACCGCCGGCCAACACCTCACGGGCGATTGCGCGTTCGACATCCGAGCGGACCCTGAACCAGGTGAGGTGCGGGACGAACGGACGGTCCTCCGAGGGGAACCCAACCCGAGAGAGGCGACGATCGAGATTGGCGACGAGGTCGATGAGGGCCTCCCGACCATCCGTGATCCCGCGCCACACTACCTTCGGGTCACGCGGGGAGGGGAATGCTCCGATCCCTTCGATCGTGATCGAGAACGGCGCCGACTCTCGGGCTACCTCCGATAAGGCATCGACGACCGCAGGGACCGATGCGGCGGGCAGGTCCGCGAAAAAACGCAACGTGAGGTGATCCGATGGCGGGATCGCCCGCTCGCTCGAGGTGATCGGGGCGGCCGAGGGAAGGTCGATGGCGACGAACGCACGCATCGCCGCTCCCATGGAGCGGAGCCATCTATCGATTGTCGCCCCCCGATCTCACCGCGCAACCGGCCAGGGTCCACACCTGAGCCCGGTCGATCCCCACCCCCTCCTCCCGAAGCACCGCGCGCACCCGCCGCGCCCTGAGGGCATCGGAGACCAGGAACAGCGCGAAGGTGTCGTGGCGAGCCGCCTTGCGAAGACCGTGCCGTATTCGTTCCCGACGGAGCGCACCCGATACTTCCGCCTCCACGTGAACGTTCTTTCCGTGAAAGAATCGCCATGCCCATTCCGTGCGTGCGCGATCGATCGCCACCGCGAGCTCGCTTGGGGGACGACGCTGGAGGGGATCCGCGAGGAGACGAAGGCGCGCGTCCGGCAGCGTCGTGTCGAAACGACCCTGGCGGACGATCTCCAGACGGTGACCCTTGCGTGCGAAGATACGGAACGCCGCGAGGAGGAGGGCGCGGTGCTCCGCGGACTCCCGGACCGCTCCGGTGGGGGCCCCGAGACCGAGGATGCGTTCGCCGCTGGGGGTGAGCCGGCAGCCCTCCTCGGTCCGCTCGATCCACCTCCGCCGCTCGATCTGCGTCCAGCGGTCCAGGAGCCGGGCCGCGTCGGGAGAACTGCCGGGAAGCTCGAGTGCGCGACCGACCGCCTCTTCGGGTGGAAGCGGACGGCCCTGTTCCGACGCCGCGAGGACCGCGAGCAGCAATCGCTCGCTGGCCAGGTCGGGGCCCTGAGGGGTAGCCTCGGTCGTGTCGAAGGCGACGCCGTACGCCCGCTGAGTCCGGCGGACGGTCTCCAACCAGGCCGCCGGGTCCGGCTCGGGCGGGTTCGAGACGAGCAAGGTCGATCCGGCCCGACCGGTCCCGGAGTCGATCGCGATGGCCTCCCCGATCGGAAGTGTCGCGAGCTGCTCCGGAGCGTCGCGTGTCGATAGGCCGAGCCAGCGCGCGGTGCCGACCGCTCCCGAGCGCGGGACCCGGAAGCTCAGGTGCGCTCCGACCGCACCGGTGGCGGCCTCACGCGCCTCCCGACCAAGCCGGGAGGGGAACTGGGTCGAGACGATCGCGCGGACGCCGAACTTGCGACCCTCGGTGAGAACCTCGGCCAGGAGCGGCGGCGAGAACCCCTGGGCTTCGTCCAACAGCAGGAGCACGGGGGCTCCCGTGCCGTCGCCCGGCGATCGGGCGGCGATCCCCAGATAGATTCTCGCGAGCAGGAGGGTGCCGGCGAGGGCCGCGGCCTCGGGGCCGAGTTGGGCGAAGGAGAGCCGAACCAACAACGAACGACGGTCGGCGAGGACGGAGGGGATCGACACCGCATGGTCCGACGGTGCGAGGAGCTCGCGCAATTCGGGCACCAGCGTGATCTTGGAGAGGCGGGTCGCGGCCGACCAGAGAAAGTCCGGCTGTCGCTTGAGCAGAGGACCGAGCTCCTCGAGGAAGCCCGCAAGTTCGGGCCGTTGGGTGGCCAGTCGCGCGGCCTCCCTCCGGTCCGGATTGGACAAGAGGTCGGCGAGGTCGACGAGCGAGCCCGATTGCTCCTGCGCGAGCCGAACGAACGTGTCGAAGATCCGCTCGAGGCGGAACCCCCAGTACATCGCCTCTCCGTCCGGCGTGAGCCGCTTCAGGGCGGCCACTAGGTGGGCCGCAGATCGATCGTCGCCTTCGCGTGGACCGCGTGCGAGAACGTCGATCCCCGGCACGGGACGCTGGGCGACGTCGACGGCAACGACCCGATCCCGCTCGGGGAGGCTGAGGCGGGAGACGATCGCGACCGAAAGGTCCCCATGCAGGTCGAGTGCCACCACCGAGCGACCTCGACGGATCGCCGATGCGGCGACCTCGGCCAAGAAGGTGGTCTTCCCCGCCCCGGAGGCCCCGAAGGCACAGAGGTGACCTCGTTCCCAGGGGAAGGAGCGCGCGCAACGAGCCGGTGGAGGTAGCTCCGGGCTGGGTGCGATCGGGTACGGCGTGCATAGGGTCCACGCGGAACGGGGGAGGGCACCTACGGTTCGCCGTCTCCATTCGCGCCGGGAGCGGAATCGAGAGAGCGCGTGCGGGTGGCAAGGGCGATCGAGGGCGTCGGCCCACTGCCGGGCGAGGGCGAGGCCCGTGGTCCGATACGCCGGCTCGAGGGTGGAGGGGTCCGGAGTCGCGACGCGAAAGCGACGTGCGATCCACAGGGCGCCTTCGGGAGCGCGTAGCCAGTACGTCTGGATTCCCGCCCACGCTCCGTCCGCGGGCTGCAACACGACGGCCCCGGCGGGAACTTCGGGCGGAGGTCGATCTCCCGCCTTGGAACGGGATGGCGACACCCGCAGCACCCCGGAGCGTTCGCACCAGTCCGGCGGCGGATCGAACGGGGCGGGAGCGATCGACTCCCGTGTGGTCGCACGGGCCGCGCCGGTTCCGTACACCAGCGACCGGAGGGAGCTCGGACGGATCGTGATCTGCGGAGGAGCGCCCGCGATCCGCTGTTCGAAGACCGCCCCGGCGGGATCCGAAGCCGTCACGATCGCACGTGCGAGGTTCTGGTAGAGTCGCGCGCGGATCTCTGGGGGCCCGGTGCATCGGAGCGTGACGACCGACCGATCCACGGTCATGGGGACCTCGATCCTCGTGCGACCGGAGGCTCCGCGCGAAGGCGGTCTTGTCGTGTTCGGCTTCGAACGGGTTCGGTGGGAAGTGGTTCTCTGGGCATCCCTATGGGATTCATGGTCTCTCCAAAGCCCGGCGGCGCGCACGAGGGGTTCCGCGGACGCTCGGGCGGACGTCGCGGTGGGAACTGCAATCTCGACGGAGGGTCGCCGTGGATCCGGCCGGGCCGAGGCTCGCCGTAGCCGGATGCGAGTGGTCGATTCGCGCGTTCCGGTTACGTCCGGTCAGGCGAGCGGTCCACGGTAGGCACGGGCGGGTCGGCAAGGCGGTGCCCTGCGGAGCGGCCGGTGCGAAGCGGGGGTCGTCGGATCGATCCACGTCGGCGAGGAGTCGGCTTCCAAGGGGAGGGAGCGGGGACCTGCGTTCGATGGAGGGGATCCGTTCATGCAGCAAAGTGGCGCACGCGCCCGGAGGGGTCGATCGTGCGGTCCTGTAGAACGGTGAACGATGGTCCGACTCCCGGCTAGTGCGCGTAGGGAAGAATGAGGTGGCTGTCCCCGAACTCGTGCCAGAGATAGCCGGAGTCGATGGCGACCCGGTAGGCGCGATGCATCTCCGCGGTGCCCGCGACGGCGCAGAGGAGCGCAAGATGGCTCGATCGAGAATCGTGGAAGCCCGTGAGCAGCCCATCGAACGCGCGAGGTGGACGGCCGGGGTGGACGAAGAGTCGCGTAAAGCCGGCCGCCGCTACAATCCGCTCGCCGTTCCAGGCGGATTCGAGGGCCCGAACCACGGTGGTGCCGACCGCCACGACGCGGCCGCCTCGCTGCCGACATCGCGCGAAGGCGGTTGCGGTCGCGGGAGGAACCTCGAACGGTTCGGGGTACAACGGGGCCGACGCGAGGGTCGGTCCATCCACCTCGAGGCTGGATACCCCGGTGTGCAGCACGATCGGAGCGTGCTCGATACCATGCTCGCGCAGGGCTGCCAGAAGGGAGAAGGAGAACGGTCGACCGGCGCTCGGCATCTCAGCGCTTCCCGGAGAGCGCGCAAACACCGTCTGGTACCGCTCCAGGGGATAGTCCCGATCGAGGTAGCCGTAGCGGATCGGCCGACCCTGCTCATGCATGGTCGGCTCGAGAGCTTCGTCGAAGGTGAGGAAGAGCAGTCGTGGGATCCCGGGGAACGGCGCGACCACGCGGGTCTCGACCCCCGCGACCCTCAGCCTCGCGCCCGGGCGTAATGGGAGGGGGCCCGGACGGGAGGCCGACCAGCGCGGTTCGGCGAGCCAGAGCTGCGGGCCGTACCGGGTGCTCAGGTGAACGACGAACTCGCCGAACTCGGCCACCGCCGGCAGCGCCGCCGGCACGGTCGCGCTTTCGTTGATGACCAGAAGGTCTCCTGAGGCGAGCAACGAGGGGAGGTCGCGGAACCGGTAGTGCTCCTCGGCTCCTCCCCGGCTCAGCAACAGGCGCACGTCGTCCCGAGCGAGGCCGCGTTCCTCGGGCGGTCGCGTCGCCTCGAGATCCTTCGGTCGATCGAAGGTGATCTCCGAGACGTTCATCGCACAACCTCCCAGCGTTCGGCCTGGGCTTGGAAGCGGTGTCCGGACACCTGGGTGGGATCCTGATGCAGGAGCCACGCCCAGAACGGAAGGGTGACGTCCGGGAGAGGCCGGTCGGAGATGTCCCGGCCGGCGTACGCGGCCTGGTGCATCGTCGTTCGCATATCCCCTGGGTCGACACTGACGATCGCGATCCCGCGCTCGCGTAGCTCGTTCGCGAGGGTTCGGCTGACGAGATCGAGAGCGGCCTTGCTCGCCCCATAGCCGCCCCAGCCGGGGTAGCCGCCGAGCGCGGCATCGCTGGAGATGTTGATCACCCAGCCTCGGGCAGATTCGAGAAGGGGTAGAAGTTCCTGGACGAGCCCCACGGGCGCGACCACATTGATCGAGTACACCCGCTCGAGCTGGTCCAGCGGGTACTCCGCTAGGTGCGGCAGAGGGGACGGCCCGAGCTCGCTCGCATTGTTGACCAGCACATCGATGCGACCGCGCTGGGTCGCAACGTTACGCAGGCGAGCACGGTGGAGCGGATCGGCGACATCGCCCGGAAGTGCGACGACCTCGACCCCGAGCTCCCGGACGGAGGCGGCCGTTCGCTCGAGGTCCTCTCGTCCGCGGGCGGTGAGGATCAGTTCGTAGCGTTCTCCGGCAAGGAACCGCGCGATGGTCTCGCCGAGGCCGCGGCTCGCCCCGGTCACGAGGGCGACCTTGCGTGCCGCGTTCGTCATCGGTCCGCCGATGCATCCCGGATCCAGAAGCGGCAGACCGGATCGCCCGCAACGACCCGGTGAGAGACCTCGATGCGCGCGTGCAGCAACGACTCGAACATTCGGCGCTCGGTGTCGCAGGCTTCGGGATACTCCTGCGTGACGGTGAGGATCGGACAGTTGTGCTCGCGCATCTCGATCGCATCCCGACGTCGCGCGCCGAGCTCGGCCATGTAGCCGCCTTCGGTGCGGATCCGAGCGAGTTCGGAGACGCGCGCCCGCAGATCTCCGGACGCGAGGCGCGCGCGGTTCAGGTCGGCCACCTCGCGCGCGCGCTCCTGCAGGAGCTCTACGACCGCCGGGCGGCCGAGCCGTCGCTCGATGAAGGCGAGCGCGCAGCGCGACATCTCTCCGTAGCCCTGCGGGAAGAGTCCGTCGGAACCTTCCGCGAGCCGAAAGCAGACGGCCGGTCGTCCGACCGAGCCGCGCCGGTAGCTACGCTCGATCCAGCGCTCGGTCTCGAGTTCCTGCAGGTGGCCGAGCGCGGCGGCCTTCGAGATATCCGATGCGCGCGCGATCTCTGCGAGCGATGCGTCCGGCGTGCGCTTGAGGTAGAGGAGGATCTCCCGTTTCGCGGAGGAGAATCCGCGAGCTTCTCGGACCGGCGCGGGAGCGGACATGGAGGAAGCATCGGCCTGGTCGTTTATACACTGTTTTATTAACAAAACAAACGAACGCGCACCCCGCGCGCAAGGGTTTGAACGACCCCCTCGCACGCTCGAGACGCGGTGCCGTCTCCTGGGAGCGATGTTGAGGGGGTCGTTCGGGGTGGTTGCACTACCTCCAGGAGGTTCCGGGGTATTTCAAGCGGGAACGAAGGGGGAGCGCAACGCTTCCCCGAGAGACCGTTTCGTCTATCGGGTCCGGTGGCCTTCGGTGTCGGCGAGCACGATCCGCGGGAGCTCGCCCTGGATCGCGGGCGTCCGACGTGGATTCGTTCCCGGCCGGGTCGCCGGTGTCGCACGAGGCACGAGCCAGCGTTCCCCCCAGGCCCGCAGTTCGCGAGCGACCGGGGCCAAGCCCATTCCCATCTCCGTCAGGGAGTACGTCACCGAGAACGGTCGCGTGCTGATCACATGGCGCTGCACGACGCCTTGGTTCTCGAGATACTTCAGGGTCGCGCTGAGGGTCTTCGCGTTGAGGCGGGCGTTGGACTTGAGGATCTCGCTGAACCGCTGAGGTCCCTCGAGCAAGCGGTGGATGATCGCGAGGCGCCACTCGGTCCCGATCACTCCGACCGAGGCCAGCACCGGGCACAGATTGCGCCCCCGCATCGCCGCGGAGTCGCAGGAGGCGTCGGCCGGAGCTTCGGAGCGCGTGGTTCGACGGGAACGATCGGCTTGCATGGAGGTCACTAGAATATCGAGCGCCGGACCGTTCTTATAGTTACCGTATGGAATTAGCTGGCCTCAGGTAATCGAGTGGACGAACGGCACCCATGGGCACCGTCCACCGGCCGGCCTCTCCCGCGCGTACGTTTTGTCCGCGCGCTCCCCTCCGAAGGAGATGGCGCTCAAGCGGAGGGAGATCGAGCTCTCCGTCGAGCAACCGCTGGGTCCCCCCGCCGATGGGACCGTGCGGCTCAGCGTGCGCTTCGAGGTCGGCCCGCAAGAGACCACCACCGATCCCGAGGACCTGGCGACCGCGCTCGCCCATCTTCGAGAGGAGCTCTCCGAACTCGTAGGCTCCCCGGCCGCGGCAACCCACGAGGATCGCGATCTGGCCGAGCTTGTCGAGACGTATCGCCCCCGACAACCGGAGCTCCTCGAGCTCTTGCGTGGAGAGGGCGATCTCTCGCCTCGAGAGTATGAGCTGCTGAAGGCGCACCTCGCAACGGCGCCTCCGAGACCTGCGGCCGCTCCGGCCGCCCGCTCGCGACCGGCGGGTCCGGCGGTCCCGGCGATCCCCGCGACCCCCGTGGGACCCGCGACGCCACGGGACGTACCCGATCTCTTGCGAGAGTACCATATCGAATCGTTGCGGCAAGCCGGAGCCGTGCGGGCCCGGCGCCAGATTTCCTTCGAGGAGTACATGGCCCTCAAGCGCCACTTCGAAGAGGCGCCGGCCGTTGCGCCGAAGCCCGGGCCGACGACCTAGAATCGCAAGCGTCGGATCACGGGCAGCGCCAGCAACCCGGCGGCCCCGACGAGGACCATGAACACGCCGATCGTCGCGCCGACCCACGCGAGGGGCACCGCCGCGATCAGGAACCCGATCACGATCGCTCCTACCGCACGCGAGCTTCCGCGGAAGACGTAGGAATTGGTGATGGTCCGCGCGACGAGCTCGCGCGGGGCCGTCGCTTGAAGGTAGACAAGCCAGGTGGCGAAGAAGATCCCGTCGACCGCGCCCACGGCGAACCAGCCGAACGCGCTTGCGAGCAACTGCGGCGCGGCATAGATCGCGCCGACGAGCAAGAGGCCCTCGGCCACCGGCCCGATCCCGAGCACGATCCCGAGCCACCGACGAGGGTTCGTCTGCCCCAACGCGAGGACCCCGAGCCCACCTCCGATCGCGAAGGCAGTGAACATCACGCCGTAGGCGGCGGCCGGCACCGCGAACCGCTCGCTCGCCAGGACGGGCAAGAGAATCGCCGGCGCCGCCGTGAAGAACGACTGGAAGGCGGAGTACACCGAGAGTTGGAGGAGCGTGCGATGGGGCCCTCCGAAGAGGTATCGCCACCCGGCCCGGAACTCGGTCCCCACCGAACGGATCGCACGGACGACGCGAGGGACGTCCACACCGAGCGCCGAGATCCCCGCCGCGACGTTGAGGGCGGCATACAGGAACGCAGCGTAGGATGGGCCAACGAGGAGGAGCAGGGCCGACCCGGCCGCGTACCCCGCGATCTGGCCGCCGCCAGCTCCGGCGTTCATGACCCCGCTCGCACGGAAGAGCGTCGGGGCGTCGACGAGCTCGGGAGGTACGGCGTTGGAGGCGGTCCAGGTGAAGTCCCAGACGCTCGAGATGAGCACGACAAGCCCGAGGAGGAGCGGGATCGTCAGGACCCCGGCTTCGGCGGCGAACCCGAGAGCCGCCGCTCCAGCCGCCTGCAGCGGGTAGCCGACGATCAGCACGAGCCGGAGATTGTGGACGCGATCGATGTACGGGCCGACGAGGAAGGCGAGGGCGTAGACCCCGAACTCGATGCCGACGACGGCTCCGACGACCGTGACCTGGTGGGTGGTCGTGTAGGCGAGCCACGGGATCGCGACCGCGTATACGGCGTATCCCGCCTCGCCGAAGACGTAGGAGAGGAAGAACGCGAGGAAGCTCCGATCGGCGAATAGGCGGCCGTACGAGGTCGGAGGGTCGCGGGGGACCGCCGAGGTCGCTTCCGTCATCCCGAGCTCTAGGCTGTCGATGGCTTACCGAGAAGCGCGATCGCGAGACAGCCGACGTCCGTGACCCCGGACTGCATGGGGATCGCTCGTGCGCGGCCGACGGGGACCTTGGCCTGTGGATCGGTCGGCCGTCCGATCACGGCTCCGGGCGGATACGCCTCGTCCCCGATCGTCCCGGCCGTCCGCAGGAGAGCGATGCTCATCTCCGGTCGCCGCATCCTCTCCTGCGCTCGGTGGAGAAAGCGAGCGAGAGCCGGGCCCTCGTCGGCCCCTTCGGGAAGTCCGAGCGTCGTCATCGCGAACGCGCCGATCCCCTGGCTGTGATCGAGCTCGAGATCGGCCTCCCGCGCGACGATGGCCTCGAATCGCTCTAGGAACCGGTCGGCGGCGAGCTCGGGAGGGCCCTCGATCTGGAGCATCGCGAGACGGCTGCGCCACTTCTTGTCGAAGATGACGTCCCCGGCAGCGCGAAGCGCATCGTTCGGTCCCGCGACGCGCACGGGGCGATGTCGCGGAGGCTCTCCGGACTGCGCCGGGCCGCCTCCGGGTGCGAGCTCCGCGATCGTGGCCGACGGCAGGGCCCTCTGCAGGTCGAGACGCCGGAGTACCGAGCGCGCCTCCTCGCGTTCGCGCGGAGCGATGGGGTGGGCCGGTCCCCCTCCGAGCAGCGTGGCCCCATCCCCGTGATCGACGATGAACGTTGCGACGTCGGCCTTCTGGACCGCCGCCCCGAGGCGGCCTCCGACGGGACCGCGGGCGAGGACCCGCGCCAGCAGACCGACCTCTCGCCCGCTCGCTCCCCGCTCGTGCGCGTTCGTCAGAAATCGGCCGAACTCCTCGCCGGACATGCCCGGAGGTGGGAGCGCGAGCGCCGCGATCGTCCCGGGCGAGAGGAGCAGGAGGAGCAACTGATGCTCGCCTAGGCTCTCGGCAACCTCGAGCGCTCCACGGGCCGCTTCCTCCGCGCGGGGCGTGCCCGGGCTTCCGAGGGGGAGAGAGATGTGCAGGAACGGAACTTCGGGAGGGATGGGGGTGGGACCGACGGTGAAACCCATCGTGAGGCGGTCGTGGAGGGAATCGAGCGCTGCGATCGCCATCGATCCAGCCGCCGAGCCACAGGCGATGAACGCGATGTCCCGGTAGTACCCGAGGGGAACGAACCGGTTCCCAACCCGCATCGTGTCCCCTTCGATCTGGAGGGCGTCGCGCACGCCGTGGTAGGCGTCGGCCGCCTTCACCGCGGCTTCGTAGGCGAGTGCGGGCAAGGGATCGGGGCCTTTGGGAAGCGGAATCCCATGCGGGAACGGGTCCCAGGGGAACTGACCGATCACACTCGCGCGATGAAGTTCTGACTAAAAGGGTCTCGACCCCGACGAAGGATGTCGCGAGAGGCCCTTCGATGCTCGGAGAAGGCCGGTTTACCCGAGCTGGAGCCGTTCGGTGGGAAGCTCGCGGCCGGATTCGGAGAAGCGCTGGGGGCCGAACAGGTGGGGATCGAGGTCGGAGGGTTCTCCCAGGACGGCGCGGGCGACGCGCTGGGCAGAGGCCGGGGCGAGCATGAACCCGTGCCCCCCGAACCCGTTCGCGTGCACGAATCCGGGAAGGCGCGCATCCGTGCCGATCACGGGGAACCCATCCGGGGTATCGTCGTAGTACCCCGACCATGCGCGGAGGACTCGGAGCGATCGAAACTGCGGGAAGAGTCCGACGAGGCCTCGGGACATCCGCGCAAGGAAGTCAAGCGAGCTCCCCATCCCGGGCCGGGTCGCTAGGGTAGCGGAGGGCGCGATACCTCCGACGATCTCCCCGCGCATCGTTTGGCTGAAGTAGAGTCCGTCCGAGACCCGAACGACCATGGGGTCCAAGAACGGTTTCAACGGTTCGGTAGCGAGGATCTCGTGCCGTGTGGCCACGTTGGGGACATCGAGGCCAGCGCGGCGTGAGAGCTCCCCGGACCAGCCACCGGCGGCGTTGACGCAGTGCTCGGTCGCGATGCGACCGAGGGACGTCTCCACGGCCGCCACACGCCCCCCGAGAGCGTGGATTCCCGTGACTTCGGCCCCCAGGACGACCTCGACGCCAAGAGCGCGGACGGCCTCGTACAGACCCCACAGCGCCGGGAATGGGTACAGGATTCCGTCCGTGCGCAGGTACGTCCCGCCAATGGTCGCATCGGGACGGATACCGGGCACCAGCCGGAGTACCTCCGCGGCGTCGAGGACCCGGGAGACGAGCCCCTCGCCGCGCACGACGGCGTTGACCCGGCGAAGGCGGGCGAGTTGGCCCTCATCCTCGGCCACGAAGACGTAGCCCGATTGCCGGAACCAGATGTTGTACCCGAACTCCCGCCCGAATCGGCGGTATGCGGCGACGGATTCGCGCGCGAGCCGGATCGTGGCCGGGGTCTCCCATTGCTGGCGGACACCGCCGCCGTTTCTTCCGGATGCCCCGCTCGACAGGAACCCTCGATCCAGTACGAGGATCGGTCCGGCACCGGCGTGGGCCAGATGGTACGCGGTGTAGAGCCCGATGATCCCGGCCCCAACGACGACCGTGTGGTAGGAGGATCGGGCCGGGGAGGTGATCACGGCGCCTCCTTCTCATCTGGGGGGCCGGCAAAGGACGCTAGCGCTCCCAAAGATGTCGGCAGGACCGGAGGGCGTTGGGTGATGTAGCCGACCTCGGACGGGCGGCGCTGTTCCAGGATGGAGAGAAGCAGGACGGCGTCGGGGAGGCAATACCGGCCCTGGCAGAGCCCGGTGCCGAGGCCCGTGTAGCGCTTGATCACCTCGATCCCACGATACCCACGCCGCTCGGCGTCCTCCACTTCGTGGAGGAGGACGTCCTCGCATGGACATGCGATCCACTTTCCGGAGCCCCGGGGTTGGCGAAGAAGCTCCCGATAGTATCCTTCGAGCTCCCCAGGGAGATCCATGGAGGGAGGATTGGACGAGGACGGCGCGGAGGAGTCCCGCTGCACGATCGACGTCGCGGCGAGTTGAGCGCACCTGACCGCGGCCGCGGGGTCGAACACCCCAGCCGCCTCGCCCACGGCATAGAGGCCGGGCACGGTCGTCTGCCCGGTTTCCGAAACGATCGGGAAGTAAGCCGCGGCGCGGGAGCGCCACTGCATCAGGGCCCCGGCCTGGAAGAACAGCTGTGGGTGGGGCACACGCCGGTGGGCGAGTATGATCGCATCCGCTCCGAGCCGGAAGGATGGCCCATCCGAGCGGGTCCGAAGCGTCAGCCCTCGAACCCGACGTCGACCGACCGTAGAGAGAACTAGACTCCGGGGGTAGAGGGGGACTCCCTGCTCCGAGGCGAGCCGGGTGAGATCGGGATTGACGTCTCCCGGAGCCGCGATGGCCGAGATCCGGCTGGGAAAGCGTGCGAGTACCTCCCGCGCGCGCTCGCCTCCACCGAAGACGACGGCGCGGTTGAACGGCGGAGGCCCGGGGGCCGAGAGAGCGAATGCCCCTTCCGCCGTGAGCACCCCGGGGCGATCGTTCCCCGAGAACAGCAGGGAGGCATCGTAGCCTCCCGTCGCGACGATGACCGAGCGCGCGCGAACCTCCACGCCCTGGCCCGAGTCGTTGGTTGCGGCGAGGGAGAACGGCTGGGCCGCGGCCGGATCGGGAGGGGGGAGGAATACTGCCGTCGTGCGGCCGAGCATCTCGGCACCCGACAGGGTCGACGCCCGGGCATCGCGATCGAGCACTACGACGGACCCGACGCCCGAGCGCAGGAGGGCGCCGGCCGCGGCGCTTCCGCTGACCCCTCCGCCCACCACCGCGACCTCCACGATCCTACGGATCGAAGCCGGAGGAGGCTGCTGCGTGGCCTCGGTAGGAGGGTCGTCATACCCGCTTAGGCGACGGACGACCCGTTGGTAGAGCGACGTGAACGCCGCGGGGCGCCGGAACCCCCGAAGGGTGTCGATGCCCCGCGGGAACACGACATCGACGATGCCGAGGAGATCGAAGGACGGAGAGGGCCAGGCGTTCGCCGTTGTCTTCATTCCCGGCAGGTCGAACCCCTCCCGGCAGGCCCGAACGTTGGTCCGTCCGTCCACGCGGACGAGGCAGTTCGTGCAGTAGCCGACCCCGCAAAACGGGGCGCGGGGCCGGTGGTAGCGAATCGAACGTTGCAACAGAGGAAGCAGGCCCTTCCGCGACGGCGATCCGACACGGGGAACGCTCGACGGCTCGGGCGAGGAGGCCGAGGGCATGCCCGACATATGGAACGGGCTCGGAACCCGCGCCCGGAGTATTTTAGGGTCCCGGCTCCGGAACCGACCGCGGCGGGTGCCGAATCGTCCTCCGGTGGACACGGACGACACCTGCCGAACGAGCCAACTATATAGACTCCTGATACACCGACGCCCCGATGCGCGCCACCGGAGGATTTCATGGCCGGAAGATCCAGAAGACCGGTGGCTCGACCTACATCATCTCGCTTCCGAAGAACTGGGTCACGAGCCGGGGGCTCCACGCCGGTGACGTCCTGACCTTCGCCCCCCACCCGGACGGCTCGCTGCAGATCCAACCGGAAGAGGGCAGCTCGATGGAGGTCCTGCGCCGGGTAGTCGCGATCTCGAACGACATGGACGAGGAGCACCTGCTCCGCCGGCTGATCGCGGAGTACATCGCGGGCTCGACCTTGCTCGAGATCCGCACGCCGACGCGGATGAGCGCTCGCACCCGCGACATCGTTCGAGGATTCGCTCAGCGCGTGATCGGCCCGGAGATCATCGAGGAGACTGCGGAGTCGGTGATCCTCCAGGACGTCGTGGGCCCGAATCCGCTTCCGCTCCCGTCCGTCATCCGCCGGATGCACCAGATGGCGCGCGCGATGCAGTCCGATGCGATGGCCGCCTTCCACTCCGCGGACGCGTCGATCGCGAAGGACGTGATCGAGCGGGATCGCGAGGTCGACCGGCTCCACTGGTTCATGGAGAAGCAGGTCAACTCCGCCCTGCGGGATGCCCGTGTCCTGACGAGCCTATCGGTCACGCTTCCGGACTGCTCGACGTACCTGCTCGCTTCGCGCCTGATGGAGCGAATCGCCGACCATGCCGTGCGCATCGCGGGAACGATCCCCCTGTTCCAGAAGGAGCGGCCGCCGGCCGCGATGGTCGGCGAGCTCGAGCGGATGTCCGAAGCCGCGGCGAAGGCTCTCACCGAGGCCCTCGAGAGCCTTGAGCACCGGGACATCGAGCGAGCGAATGCGGTCATCGACGCGGCCCACCGCCTGGTCCGCGAGCGGGCCCACCTATTGCAGGAGGTCTCGACCAAGCGCGGCCGGATGGCGGTCGGCCTTGCCTATGTCCTCGAGAGCCTGGAGCGCAGCGCGCTCTACGCCGGAGACCTCGCAGAGATCGCGATCAACCACGCCGTCGAAACACCCACCGCCACGGTCGAACGTTCGGTCGGCGCCCCCGTGCCCAAGGCGTAAAATGGGCCCCCGGGCGAGACCTACATAGCTAGGGCCCAATAGTCGGTCGCCTATGGTGGTCGCGGGCCGTCGGTGCCCGCGACCTGCTCCACCAAGCGGCGGAGCTCCTCCGCCGACGGAACGCGGGGGTTCGCGATGCATGTGGTCGAGTGCAGTGCCCGTTCTACGATCACCGCCCGCTGGGCCCGGATCGCGTCGAGGGGAACCCCTGCCGCAGCCAGGGTCCGCGGGATCTGAAGCTGCTCGCCGAGCGCGCGCAGTCTTTCGGAGAGCGTCGCGTGGCTCTGACCCACCGGTTCGGAGAGCACCGGCCCGAGCGCGAGGTATCGATCGCGTGCCGAGCCGAAGTTGAAATCGACGACGTACGGCAGGACGATGCCGAGGAGCCGACCGTAGCCGAGCCCCGTGTCGGGGAGCATTGCCCGCGTGAGCGCGTGGGCGAGGCCGAGTTGGGCGTTCGATGCAGCGAGCCCGGCGCGCGTAGCGGCATAGAACAGGGCCGTTCGGGCCTCCTCGTCGCGGGGGTGACGGGCGAGACGCGGCAGGGCCGTCAGGGCGGTCACGGCCGCATCGCGCGCCAGCGCGTCCGAGAACGGATTCGCCCACTCCGATGCGAGCGCCTCGAGTGCGTGGGCGACCACCTCCATGCCGGTGTCTACGGCGAGGGCCGGCGGCATCGATCGTCCGAAGGTCGGGTCGACCAGGGCCCAGTCCGGAGTGAGGTCCCGGTGGGAGAGTTCGATCGTGGAGCCGTCCTCCGCGAGAAGGTTGCTCGATCCCGTGGCCTCGCTGCCGCTCCCCCCCGTGGTCGGGATCGCGATGAGCCGGGGTCGCGCCGGCACGGCGAGCTCTGCGAGCGGGGTCAACGTGCGCACATCGAGATCGGGGCGGGCGCGCGTGGCGACGAGCGCCTTCGCGAGATCGATCAGGCTACCTCCGCCGACGGCGAGGAGGGTGTCGAACGATACGTTCTTGGATCGATCGATCAGGAGGGCGAGCGTGCGAAGGGTAGCCGCCGACGGGAGATCGTCCACGACGATCGACGGGGTCTCGCTGCGGGCGAGCTCTCGGATCACCCGACGGGCGGGATCCAACGCCGCGATCGCCGGATCGATGAGAACGAACGCGGACCGGATCCCGAGTCCGCTCAGCTGTTCGATGGCTCCGGGTCCCCACGCGACGCGCGGCGACGTGAAGAACCCGGACATTTCACTGTACGGTTCCGATCAGGGCGATCCGGCGGCGCACCGAGGACAGACTCCGGTGAGCGAGTAGGAGATACCATCCACGGACCAGCTGCGCGGCCGTCGTTCGACGAGAGAGGCTAGGCTCCCGAGATCCTCCGGAGTGAGGGTGAGATGACTGATGCGGCCGCACCGTCGACAGACGATGTGGGTATGGGCGGGCCCGGGGACGGACGTCGCCGACACGGGCGGCGGCGGCGCACGCGGCCGGCGAGCCGTAGAACGCCGACGCGCGGGGCGCGCGCGGCGGGTCCGCCGACGGGCTGCCATCGAGCCGTGGAATCTCCTCCGCGTATTTGATGACGTGGAGACTTCCGGTGGCGACGCCGGGCTCGCCTCGCGGTGCGTCGAGCCGCGCGGGTTCGCCCGTGCATCGCAATCGATGACCTCCGCTCGCCCCGGGAGAATCACCAGCGCCGCGATCACCCTTCGGAAGGAGTAAGGTCGAATCTAGCTCGAGGAGATCCCGTCGAGTGGTCCTACGTTTCACGGGAATTTCCGTCCGCTCCAGGTCAGGAGTGCGCGGAGATGGACGGCCCGATCAGCGTCGGGAAAATTTCGAAGGCTTCGAAATGAAAAGCCGGTTGCCGCTTCCCTTTCGTGAGTCGAGGTCGTCGATCGAGCCCAAGACCTCCAGCGCTCCCTTTCCACGGGCGGTGAGCCGGTATCGCTCTCGAGGCAGGTGGGCGACGAGCCCGCTCTCGGCCAGCTTACGAAGGTGGAAGGCAATCAACGAGGAGTCGTCGAGGTGAGCCGCCTCCATCGCTTGACCGAAGGTGCAGGGACCTTCTGCAAGGCGTCGCAGGACCAGTCGACGCAGAGGGTTCGATAGCGATTCGAGCGTCATGTGCACGTCCGCCGACGCGATTGCGGCTCGAACGGCCAGGGCGCCGGAGGCCGTGATCTTGTCCGGATCGTACCCGATGGCGAGCGGCCCCTTCCCCTGAACGGCCCGTCGCAGCTGCTCGAGGAGCTCGGCGATATCCTCTTCGCGATGACGTGCGAAGAGCGTCTCGATGGCGGCGAGCACCACCGCTGCCCTCTCCCTCGCGGAGGCGAAATCCTCGACCGCGCCACGAATGTGGGATGGATCTCCGGCATCGAGAGGAAGGTGGCTGACCGCAGGGGGTACTATCGGAGGAGGAGGCGGCGTGATGAGGAGAACTTCGTAGCCTCCGTCCTTGGCCAGGGCCTTGGCATACTCGACGGGATCGAGGGGTTTCCCGCCCATCCGTACGAGGGCGAGTTGCTGACCGATAAGGTCCAAGACCCGCTGGACCTGGTCGGCTCGAATGGGCTTTCGGATGTAATCGACAGCACCCAATTGGAGAGCCCGGACCGCGGTTTCGACGGTCGCGTTGGTGGCCAACATGACCACAATCACCCGAGGCCACCGCTCGCGCACCTCTGTAAGGAGCCGCATGCCGCCGCGCCGGCCCAGCTGGAGGTCCGTAAACATCGCATCAAACTCATCCCGTTCAAGGGCCGCGGTGGCATCCGAGGCAGAGGCGACGCCCGTCACGAAGTGGTTACCCTCCTTCAGCTGCGAGATGAGCTCGTCCCGGAATTCCGAATCCCTATCGACGATCAGCACTCGCATTGCTCGGAGAATCACCTCCCCTTCGCATTGTTCTACCGTACTCGGAAAACTAGAATCTACATAATCTATCTGCGCGGACGCACCGTTCGGTGAATCGCTGGTCGATACCTCCGACCCCATCGCAGTGGGGAGCCAGCGGCACGTTCGAGGATAGGTCGATACGACGATCCAAGATGGAGGATTCGCTCGCGAAGATATCGTCCCTGAGCTCGATAGGCGTCGCTGGGTCCGATACGACCGAGGAGTACTGGATCGCGAGTCTGCCGAGACGCGGGCGATCGCGTGGCTACGATCGCCCCTATTCTAGTTAGTCGGCGGCGCTCAATTTCCGATGGTGACTCGGTTGCCGGGCCCCAGTGCGTACCATAGGAGGATCGCCGCTATGACTAGAATGAGCAGCCCCAGCGGGCCGATCACGAACAGCAATACGAGCGCGATCAGAATGATCAACAGAGCGGCTCCGAAACTGATTCTATGGACGGACATACTTGCATCCACCCTCTGGCGAGGGATGACGCTTCGCTTGATTCGGATTGAGCGACCGCTTATGGATGGCACCCGCGATTAATGACCGATGACAGCGAAACCAACGAAACGCAGAGAGACGGTCTCTTTCCTGGAAGGGAAGAAGACGCCGCGACGAATCCGAGTGAAGTTCACCGCGCCGAAATCGGCCGGGGCTAAGCGCGTGTCGTTCCTCGAGGGCAAGAAGTCGCCCCGGAGGACCCGCGTGACGTTCAAGGCGAAGAGATCCGCGAAGGCGCGCAGTCACTAGCGACTCACGTACATCGATCCAGGAGGGAGGGACGCGCGTGCCCTCCCCCACCCTCTGAGAAGAGGGAGGGGCGATTGGGACGGTCCTACCGGGCCGGGTCCGCGGCTCCCGCGCAGGGAGTCCGTCTAGAAGCGCTCGGTTTCCCTCCTCATCGCGCTGTCGGATCTTTCGGGACGTCCCATTGCCCGAGGTCCGCACGGACGGCACGACCGCGATCGGGTTGAGGCGTTGGTGCCCTCACTTCACGTAGTGCGGTTCGTGAACCGGTCGCCGCGGGGAAGACGGTTCATTGAGGTGATGTCACGGTGCCGCCCGATGTATGGCCATCCCACTAGCGCGTTGCCCTGAGGTGCTCGGCTCACTCTTCTCCGCTGGATCGCGACCTCCCTCGGTGACGAGGCGCGCTTTCGAGCAGGCCCGCCACCGGGGCCATGAGGTCGCATCGGTGGCTTGATTTGAATCAAGGGGGGAGCTATCTCATGATCGAGGGATCGAAGGACCGGTCTCAGGACTGCAGGGAATGTCAACATGAAGATCGTATCGAAGCGAGCAGCGACCGTAGCCATGAGCGTACTCGTCGTCACCGGACTGCTGTTTGCAGCATTCGTCGTGATGACTCCGCCCACATCTCCAAGGACCGCGACCTCCGACTCCGCTTCTCCAACGGGCGCTCGCATCGGAGAAGCTAGCGTTCATCTTGCTGCCACCTGCGGCCAGGTTCCGGTTCCGCTCGCCTCCGCTGCGTCCTACGCCGTTCTTGCGAGCAGCACCGTTACGAGTACGGGGGCGACCGCAATCACGGGAGATCTCGGGCTCTCCCCCGGCACTTCGGTGACGGGCTTTCCTCCCGGGACGATCACCGGCCTCAAGAACGTGACAACCCCCTCCGCGGCAGGAGCAAAGGCGAACCTCACCGTCGCCTACAACAATGCCTCGGCGCGATCGAACTGTCCGGTAACCGTCGCCGGCAACATCGGCGGGCAGACGCTGACCCCAGGCCTCTACAAGTCGACGTCCTCTCTCGCAATTTCTTCTGGGGACCTTACCTTGAGCGCTGCCGGTAATCCCAACGGAGTGTTCATCTTCCAGGTGGCATCGGCACTCACCACGACCTCCGGTCGCGCCGTTATCTTGGCGGGCGGTGCTCAGGCCGCGAACGTATTCTGGGTAATCGGAAGCTCGGCCACCCTCGGCACCACGTCGGTCATGAAGGGGACGGTCATGGCGTACGACTCCATTTCGATGTTGACGGGCTCCGTCCTCGACGGGCGAGCGCTGGCGGATACCGGCGAGGTGTCCCTCGCAGGAAGCACCATCGTAGTACCGACCCCCACCTCCCAATCGACGTACCCGGTGACCTTTACGGAGAGCGGGCTGCCCACGGGGACCGCCTGGTCGGTCACTCTGGCCGGAGCCCCGGTGAGCTCCACGTCCCCAACCATCAAGTTCAGTGTAGTGAGCGGAACGTACGCGTACACTACGGCCGTAGCTGGGTACATCGCGACCCCGTCGTCCGGGAGCCTTACGGTGAACGGAGCGGCGGTGGATCAATCGATCGTCTGCACGACCGCCGCCACGGGGACCTTCAACCTTACATTCACGGAGTCCGGGTTGCCCGCGGGGACAGGCTGGTCAATTGCGTTGAACGGAGTGACAACGAGCTCCGTCGCGACGACGATCGGGTTTACCGAGGCGAGCGGAACCTACAGCTACGCGGTGGGTTATCTGTCGAACTACACCTCCAGCCCGGCTTCGGGCAGCGTGACGATAAACGGTGCGGCAACCAGTGTGACGATCGCGTTCTCCTCCACCGGAGGTAACGGCACCACGTCACCCGGCGGCGGATCCCCCGGAATCTCCTCCGGGGAGTGGGCGCTTCTCGCGATTGTCGCGGTTGCGGCCGTGGTCGCAGCTGTCACCGTTGCCGTGGTCTTGCACCGGCGGAAGAGTCCCTAAGGGCCTCACCCGCACGAAGGTGTCGCCTGCCCGAGCGTCGGGAACGCACCGCTGATATCCGCGTCGACCGCTCTCGCCTAAGGGCGGCCGATCACCTCGATGCGCTCGGTGAAGCACCGCTTCAGGGAGTCCCGTGCGGTGGAGGGCAGATCGTCTCGCGCGAGAACTCTCGGAGAGTCCTATACAACCCGCGCGCGCGGCCGAGAGGTGCGGGGAGAGGGATTTGAACCCACGAACTCCTACGAGACCAGACCCTGAATCTGGCGCCTTTGACCAAGCTGGGCGATCCCCGCGGCGTGGGGAGTGGTGTACCGCTTATGAGAATTCCCGAGCCCGGACCCGCGCACGTGTTACGCGACGGTGGCGCGCGAAGGCCGTGCTTTCTCCTGGGTCAGAATGTCCATCGCCTCGCCGACCGTGGCATGCTCATGGACGATCGATCGCAGCGCCTTGAGCATCGCAACGGGATAGTCGGATTGCCATATGTTCCGGCCCATGTCGATTCCCTTCGCGCCGAGCGCGATCGCGTGGTGGGCTAGCTCTAGAGCGGCCTGGTCGCTGTCCAGCCTCGGTCCGCCGGCCACGACGATCGGGACGGGACATCCCTCGACGACCTTCTCGAAGTCATCGCAGTAGTACGTCTTGACCATGTGCGCCCCGAGCTCGGCGGAAACGCGGCAAGCGAGCGCGAGATAGCGCGCATCCCGTTTTTCCAGCTCCTTCCCTACCGCCGTAATCGCAAGCACGGGCATCCCCGCTTCCTCCCCTTGGTCGACCAGCTCGGAGAGGTGAACGAGCGAGGAATGTTCGTGGGGGGAGCCGACGAACACGGAGAGTGCTACGGCACTGACGTTGAGGCGGACCGCATCCTCCATCGAGACCGTGATGTCCTCATCCGAAAGATCCTCCTGAAGGACGGTCACGCCCCCGCTCACCCGAAGGACGATCGGGGTCCGGGTCGAAGGTGGGACGCAGGTGCGCAGGATCCCGCGGGTCAGCGCGAGCGCATCGGCGTGGGGGAGGAGCGGTGCGATCGTCGCGCGCGGGTCCTCCAAACGTCGCGTCGGGCCCATGAAGTATCCGTGGTCGACCGCGAGCATGACCGAGTTCTGGCTCCCGGGGGAGAACATCCGGGCCATCCGATTCGCAAGACCCCAGTCCATGGCGACCTCGCTCTCCGATGGGCCGAGGGCCCTCATAGCCATTGCCCCGGACGCTCCGCGACCGGGCGACCGCTCCCCGCCGGCGAGAAAAGCGGGGCTCGTGGGTACTAGGCGGAATCCGCCCGATCCGCCGGGCGCAGGGACACCGGCACCCGTCGGTCCTCCTTGACCCGGTTGAGGACCACCTGGGTGTTGGTCCGCTCGATGTGGGGGTCTTGGAGAGCGTGTTTGACGAACCGGTCGAGATCCCTCCGATCCCGGAACCGACCGATGACGAGCGCGTCGAACTCTCCCGTGAGATCGTAGATCGCGTAGGCGCGGGGGTTGCGCGCGAGTCGCTCCTCGACCTCCCGGAGCTTCCCTTTCGAGATCCGGATGCCGATCGTGGCCCAGAGGTCCCAACCGAGCTGCTCGTCGTCCAGGATCGGAACGTACCCACGGATGATCCCGCTGGCCTCCAAGCGCGCGATCCGGGTGCTCACGGTTGTGGGGGAGACATCCAGATGGTGGGCGATCGTTCGGTGACTGCGGCGCGCATCTACATTGAGGTCTTCCAAGATGGCTCGATCGAGCTCGTCCACGCTGGATGTACGCACCATGTATAGAGTACAATTCAGGTGAAATTAACAATTTTCGTCGGGGAGTAGGACAAACGTCCAATATTATTGGCCATGCCTTGATGTAGCCGGGGACCCTCGTCTTCGCCGGGGGCTCGAAAATTTGCCACCGCAGACAGGTGCCGGAACCACGCCGGACGGAGCGAAGGTACTACGGGATCTGAAGGAGGCCAAGGTCCGCTGGATCGAGCTGTGCTACACGGACGTGCTGGGGGGATTCAACCAAGTTGACGTCCCGCTGGATACCCTGGACGCCGAGTCGTTCGTTTCCGGAGTACCCAAGCTCGACGGCTCCTCCGTGCGCGGATTCCGCGAGATTTACGAATCCGACATGCTGCTCGTGCCCGATCCGCGGACCGTGGCCATCATCCCATGGCACCCGGACGCCGGCGGGATCGCGCGGTTCATCTGCGACGTGCGCCTGGGTACGATGAGCGAGCCGTACGCCCACGATCCTCGCGGGGTCGCGCGCAAGACCGAGAAGATCCTTGCGGACGCGGGCTACGATCAGTCGTTCTGGGGCCCGGAGATCGAGTTCTTTGTCTTCGATTCGATCGAGCTGATCCCCTCCGCCCAGGGTGTCCGGGATGCCTGGGGAGGTTCGGGATATCTCATCAACAGCGGTGAGACCTCCTGGCAGGAAGGGCCCACGCCCGCCCCGATACGATTCAAGGAAGGGTACCATCGCACCGCGCCGTACGACACCTTGATCGGGATCCGGGCCGAGGCGTCGAACATCCTCGCCGATAACTTCCACGTCAAGATGGACGCGCACCATCACGAGGTGGCCACGGCTGGGCAGAGCGAGCTCAACGTGCACTACGACGAGCTCGTCCCGATGGCCGATCATGTTCAGGATGTTCGGTACGTCCTCAAGAACGTCGCCCACCGGCACGGCAAGATCGCCTCGTTCATGCCGAAGCCGGTCTTCGGGGACAACGGCATTGGGATGCACGTCAACCAGTCCCTATGGACGAAGGGGACGAACACGTTCTTTGATGGCAACGACGCCTACGCCGAGGTCAGCCAGACCTGCCGGTACTACATCGGCGGGCTGCTCGAACACTCCCGGGCGTTGTGCGCGATTACCAACCCCACCACCAACTCCTACCGTCGCCTCGTCCCGGGCTACGAGGCCCCGGTGTTCATTGCCTGGAGCAAGGCAAACCGATCGGCGAACGTCCGGATCCCGTTCTATCATCGCGGGCGCCCCGCCGTGAAGCGAATCGAGTACCGCACGCCGGATTCCGCGGCCAACATCTATCTAACCGAGGCCGCCCTCGCACTCGCGGGTCTCGATGGGATTCGCCGGAAGATCGAGCCGCCGGCCCCGGTCGACCACGACATCTACAAGCTGACGCCCGCGAAGCGCAAGGAGCTCAGCATCCGAGAGCTGCCCGGATCGCTCGGAGAGGCCCTCGACTGCCTCGCGAGCGATCACGAGTTCCTGAAGCCCGCGTTCGCGGACTCGCTTCTCGAGGCGTACACCGACATCAAGCGCGAGGAGCAGCTGCAGCTGAACCTGAGGCCCCACCCGTACGAGTTCTATCGGTACATGGACGTCTGAGGCCGGCACGCGGGCGGTGTCCAACCTTTTCCTCCGCTCGACCCTTCCTGGGATACCCGACGGAAGGGGGAGAGGAGGGGCGCATGGTCGACGCACGTCGATGGATCGGAGGCCGCATCTTCACCGGGAGCGGATACGCCGAGGCGCTCCTGATCGAGGACGGCCGCGTGGTCGTCGCCGGTACCGAGGAAGAGGTTCGCCGCGCCAGCCCCACGGGGGTCGAGACGAATCAGCTCACGGGCCGCCTCGTGATTCCGGGACTCGTAGACTCTCACCTGCATCTCTCCGAGCTTGTTCGCCAACGGGAGGGAGTGGCCCTCGACGGGGCCCGCTCGATTGCCGAGGCGGGGGAGAGGATCGCCGACTGGTCGGTCCGGAACCCGCACGGCCCGATCTTCGGTCGCGGGTGGAACCAGGACGAACTCATCGACGGTCGGTGGCCGGATCGCCGGGACCTCGACCGGTCCGCTCCCGATCGACCGACCGTGCTCTACCGCATCTGCGGGCACGTGGTGTGGACCAACAGCCCGGCGCTCGCGCTCATGGGGATCGAGCGAGAAACGCCCGATCCTCCGGGTGGGGCCATCGGGCGCGACTCGCGCGGAGAGCCGAATGGGCTTCTCTACGAGAGTGCGCTGTCCCTGGCCGAGTCCATCGTCCAGAGCGCGCTCGTCGTGGACGCGTCGAGGTTCGAACCGACCGTGCGATCGGCCGTGCAGATGGGCCTGACCAGCGTCGCCTCGATGCGGGCCGATCTATCCGAGATCGAAGGATTGCGTACGCTGGCGCGTGCGGGTCGGCTTCCCCTCCAGGTGCGGCTGTATGTCGGGATGCGGTACCTCGACGCCGTGGAGCGCGCGGGAGCGATTGACGTATCGGTACCGTCCGGGTCCGTGCGGGTGATCGGGGTCAAGGCCTTCGCGGACGGGTCGTTCGGAGGGCGAACCGCGCTCCTCGATAGCCCCTATCTGGACGCCCCGGAGACCTCGGGTATCGCCGTCGCTTCCCCCGCCCAGCTCGCCGAGGTGGTCACGCGGGCTCGTTCCCGTGGGCTCGCTCCGGGAATCCACGCGATCGGTAACCGGGCGATCGATCGGGCGCTCGATGCGCTCGAGACGGATCGGTTTCCTTCCCCTCCCCCTCGCATCGAACATGCCTCGCTGACTCCGCCGTCGACGATGGATCGGATCGACCGAATCCGGCCAGCCCTGATCGTCCAGCCAGGGTTCCTGGCGAGCGATTACTGGCTCCAAGATCGCCTCGGGTCGGAACGGGTTCGATGGGCGTATGCCTTCCGGACCCTCCTCGAGAAGGGACACTTGCTCGCGGGCTCGAGCGACGCTCCCTTCGATTCGTTCAATCCGTGGGTCGGGATCCGCTGCGCGGTCCGACGGACCGACGACGCCGGACGTTCGGCGAACCCGATCCGCTCCGAGGGACTCGATCCGGAGATGGCCGTGGCCCTGTACACGGTGAACGGCGGTCGCGCGTTGGGAGACGAATCGATCGGGTCGCTGCGAGCGGGGGCACGCGCCGATCTGGTCGTGCTCAACGGCGGTAGCCTCGAGCGGATCCTGGATTGGTCCGTCACGCCCGTGGCCGAGACTTGGAGCGGCGGGGCGCGCGTCGCATGAGCGTGCGCGAGGGTCCCCGAAACGTCTAAACGTCCGCGGGGAGGAGGGCGAAACGTGGGCGCGCCTACCGTTCCCAAGTTCGTCGAGTTCTCTCCCACGATCAAGGTCGACCTGATCGTTTCCGACTGGAGAGCGGAGCTATTGCCCGAGTGGTCCAGCGAAGAGAAGGAACGGCGTCTATACGATCAGGCGTGGCAGGCGTACACCGCCGGTGATTACGGGTTCGGGCTATGGTGCTGGCACGAGTGCGACCGGCTCTCGAACGCGCTCTCCAACAACGTTCGAGAGGTAACGCGCGTGCTCGGCCCCGGCCGATACTTTGGTTTCTCTCAGAAGAAAGCGGTCGCCGAGGCCGTTCCGTTCGATCGGATCTACCGGCCGCGCAAGGGAGACATGAGCCGCCCCCGCCCCGATTCTTACGTGCTCGCGCACTACCAGCTCCTGTGCGTCTACGCGGTCCGCGCGCAGAGCGGGGATCCGAAGGCGAAGGCGCAACTCGAGATCGCGCTCGGGGATGTCGAGAACCAGCGTCGGGCCGACCCCTTCCTGAGGCACTTCGAAACATTCCAGTCGATCCTCGCCCGAGGAGACGCAGAGGCGGCCGGCGCGGCCGCCACCCCGGAGTCCCCGCCGATGACGCCACCTCCACCGAAAGTAGCGACCGGACCCCGATCCCCGGCCACCCTACGGCGCGCAGGAAAGTAGCTCCTCAACGCGTGAGGCAACACGAAGGTCCGATGCGCGCAGTGGTCCTTGGGGGAGGTGGCCTGACCGGCCGGTGCACCGTCCGTGACCTGGCCGCGGGTCACCAGTTCGACTCGATCGTCGTCGCCGATCTCGATGAGGAACTCGCCCGGGAAGCCGCGCGACGTGCCGGAGCCCCGCGGCGGGTCCGCGCCGAACGGGTCGACGTCCGCGACGCCGCGGCCCTCGCCCAGCTCCTGGAGGGCGCCTCGGTCTGCGTCAATGCGGTCCAGTACACGTTCAACCTCGCGGTCATGAACGCCTGCCTCACCGCGAGGGTCCCCTACCTCGACTTCGGCGGACTCTTCCACACCACTCGGAGACAACTGGCCCTGGATCCGAAGTTCCGCGAGGCCCAACTCCTGGCCATCCCCGGCCTTGGCCAGGTTCCGGGCATCTCGAACGTGCTCGCCATGGCGGCGTGCCGGGACCTGGAACGCGTCGAGTCGATCCTCATCCGCGATGGCTGGAAGGACTTCACCGAGAACGGGCCCGAGATCGCGTTCACGTGGTCGCCGAGCACCTTCCTCGATGAAATGATCCAGCCGGCCCTGATCTTCGACAACGGGGAGTACCGGGAACAGCTTGCGATGAGCGGGGCCGAGGAGTACGACTTCCCATCTCCGGTGGGTCGCACCCGCGTGTATCGGACCTTGCACTCGGAGGCCGCCACGCTCCCCGAGAGCTTGCGAGCGAAAGGGCTGCGCCATTGCGAATGGAAGGAAGGGGGTCCCGGGATCGATCTCATGCGAACGATGGCTCTGCTCGGGCTCGGATCCGACCGGCCGGTTCAGGTCGGGGATCGGTCGGTCGTGCCCCGCGAATTCCTCGCCGCTTTGCTGAAGCGAGAGGGCCTGCTCGGGTCCCCGCCCGGAGTGACGATCGAGGATTGGGAGGTCTGCGACATCGAGGTACACGGCACGCTCAGCGGCCGGCCGGCCGAACGTCACGCGGTCGCACGTTTCCCGCCTCGACCGGATTGGCAGCTCAGCGCTACGGAGTACGCGGTCGGAGTCGCCGGCTCGATCGGCGCGGAGATGATCGCGCGCGGAGAGATCACGGGCGTCGGCGTGCTTCCGCCCGAAGTGTGCGTCCCCGCGCCTCGGTTCCGGCACGAGCTCGCGCGACGGGGGATCGAGACGACGATCTCTCCCCCCGAGCGGGAGCTCGCCCCCCTGGACCTCGTCCGCCAACGCTAGAACTACCTCAGGGTGGGGTCCCCCCTCTGCCGAGGAGCACTCTCAGCTCGAAGAGGCGTTCGGGCGATTCGAGAGCGTCGCCTGGATCAGTCGACGGGTCCGGTCCAGCTCCTCCGCGTGGAGCTCGAGTCGCGGAGGGCGCACCCGAGAACTTCCCATCCCCACCTCTTGCTGAACGAGCTTGATCAACTGGACGAACTTCGGATTCGCATCCAGACGGAGCAGCGGCAAGAACCAGCGGTATCGCGCGAGCGCATCGACTTGCCGTCCGGCGCGCGACGCTTCGAACAGTTCGACCGATTCTCGAGGGAGCGCGTTGGCAAGCCCGGCCACCCACCCGGACGCCCCGGCGGCCATCCCCTCCAAGATCTGGTCATCGATCCCGACGAATCGAGCGACGTGGGAACCCAGCCGAAACCCGAGATCGGTGATGCGTCGAACGTCTCCGCTCGACTCCTTGACGGCCACGAGATTGGGGTTGTCGCGCGCCAGTGCCTCGACATCGTCGGGTACCACGTCGGTGCCGTAGGCGATCGGGTTGTTGTACAACATGCACGGGAGCCGCGTTGCACGGAACACCTGAGAGAAGTGGGCGCGCACCTCCCGGGCGTCCCCGTGGTAGACGTACGGCGGGAGCACCATGAGTCCGCTCGCGCCCCACTCCTCAGCCGCACGCGCGAGTCGAGCCGCGTCCGCAGTGGAGTAGGCCGAGATCCCGACGAGCACCGGCATGCGGCCGGCGGTGCGCACCGCGCTCTCGACGATCCGCATCTTCTCCTCCGCGGTGAGCGCGGGAGCCTCTCCGAGTGAGCCGAGCACGACCACACCCGCGCACCCGGAATCGAGCAGCCATCGAACGTGCCGCTCGAGAAAAGGCAGATCGACCTCCAACGACGGATCGAACGGGGTCGTGAGGGCCGGCCAGACACCACTCCACGTCATCGACGCGCTTCTCCTCCCGGGTTCGCCCACGCACCGGGGCCGGCCAGATGGAGGTTTCGGCCCTCGAGGCGTTCGAATCCATCGCCGACCGCGTCCGCGTCGGGTTCCCGAGAGCTCACCCTCGTGGATTCCGGATCAACGGATCGTCGCGGTCGACGAGAAGTTCCGTTTCACCCGTGACATAGGCCGAGCCGCGGATCGCAGGGTAGAG
Organism: Thermoplasmata archaeon; assembly: GCA_035532555.1. Lineage (NCBI taxonomy): Archaea > Methanobacteriati > Thermoplasmatota > Thermoplasmata > Thermoplasmata archaeon. The sequence continues at coordinate 87,148 of DATKQS010000009.1, forward strand.
GATCCCGTCGCGGCGCACTAGTCGACCCACGAATCGAGTGCCGAGAACGCTCTCCTGCCGCCAGAGCGCTCCCTCGGCAAGCTTTCCATCGGCGTACAGGCAGGCCATCTTCGCGCTCGTTCCCGTGCCGCATGGGGAGCGATCGTACGCGTCCCCAGGGCATAGCACGAAATTCCGAGCATCCGCGTCGGGCCGTTGCGGCGGTCCGGAGAGCTCGACGTGGTCGATCTCCGCCCCATCGGCCCCGGTGATGCCCTTTCGGTGCAGTTCCCGTCGGATGGCAACGGTCCGGTCCGTGAGGGCGGGTACGTCGGCGAGCCGCAGCTCGATGGTCGGATCGGCGACGAGGAAGAACCAGTTCCCCCCCCATGCGATGTCCCCGTAGACCCGTCCGTACCCAGGGACTTCGAGCTCGACGTCCTTGTGATGGCGGTAGCTCGCAACGTTGGTGAACGTCACCTCGTGAGCGTTGTGCAGCTCGGCAGAAACCACGCCGACCGGCGTCTCGAGCCGGTAGGTTCTCGGGGCCGCGATCCGGCCCAGGTGGTGGAGGGTAACGAGCACTCCGATCGTACCGTGCCCGCACATCCCGAGGTACCCGACATTGTTGAAGAAAACCACACCGGACGCGACCGGAGCGACCGGTGCGCAGAGGAGCGCCCCGACGGCGATGGGCGAGCCCCTAGGTTCGTCTACGATAATCCGACGAAAGTTGTCGTGGAGGGTCCGGAAGCGCTCGACACGGCTCGCGAGCGATCCGCCCCCGAGGTCGGGCCCTCCGGAGAGGACGACGCGGGTCGGCTCCCCTTCAGTGTGGCTGTCGATCACCCGGATGCGCCCGTCAGCGGGTCGTGGATTCCCGTGCGACGCCATGCGACCCAAGGGGGCCCGGCCGCCCCGGGAGGCCATGGCGCCCGCGAACGCATCAACCTTCGGGGCCCCGGAGACCGACCCCCGCGGGGACCCCACTCGGCAGGTGAAGGGTTACCCAACCGTGTCCGAAGTGGATAATTTGGAGAACTTATAGCAGTGTTTTCGAGGGCGAGTTGGCAATATCATCGATATAGAGTCCTTTAACTTAACACGCGTGAAAATGTATTATAACGTACATCTTACGTACCACGGATTCCGTGGGTTCGCTGTCTATATATACGGTCCCCCGGGTCGATGAGACAGTTACGGAGATGAAATTCTCATGGCGGAATCGGAGACCGCCCCAACTCCCCCACCCCGAGCCCCGGGCGACCGTCCGGGCGCGGATGGCCGACCGGTCCGGGAGCTGCCGGCAGGCCTGAAGGCAGAGGGCGCCGCGCAGCCCTCCATCGTCCCTGCCGAGAACGCCGCCGCGGCCGACGCGCGGAAAGAGGAGCTGTCACGAGAGGCCAAGAAGGACCCGACCTCTGCCCCCCTCGTTGTCGAGGTCGAAACCCCTCCGGAACTGCCGATCCCGATCGCACGGCTCGTGCCCAAGCTCAGGAAGAGCGCGAAGCTCTTCGCGGAGGGGAAGCTCTACGTTCCGAACGCATCGAGCTCCTTGATCCGGGTCGCCTCCTACGATCCCTGCCCACCGTTCATCGCTCGCGGGAAGGGCGCCCGCATCTGGGACGAGGACGAGAACGAGTACCTCGACTTCAACCTCGCGTACGGGTGCCTCATCAACGGGCACGCACCCGCGGACCAGGTGCGTGCGATCGCCGAGCAGGCGGAGAAGGGGATCCACTTTGCTGCCCCTACCGAGCTCGAGATCGACGTAGCGAAGCAGTTCCGCCGGCTCGTCCCGAGCGCCGAGCGCGTCGCGTTCTGCTCGAACGGTTCCGACGCCACGATGAACGCTATCCGGATCGCCCGCGCCGTGACCGGCAAGGATGCCATCTTGAAGTTCGAGGGCCACTACCACGGCCAGCACGACTACGCGCTGATCAGCGCCGAGGCTCCGCCGATCGTGGCGGGCCTGGACGAGTATCCTCGCCCGCTCCCGAACTCCGCCGGGATCCCGCCGGGCGTCACGGACTACGTGATGGTCGCGCAGTACAACAGCATCGTCTCCTTCGAGCGGATGGTCAAGCGCTACCGCGATCGGCTCGCCTGCGTGATCCTGGAACCAATCATGGCGAACGCGGGGGTCATTGCGCCGGTCCCGGAGTACCTGAAGCGGATCGTGGAGATCGCCCACCAGAACGAGATCCTAGTCATCTTTGACGAGGTGTTCACGGGATTCCGGGTGGCACCCGGAGGCGCGCAGCAGCTCTACGGGGTAGAGCCCGATCTCTCTTGCTGGGCGAAGGCGCTCGGCGGAGGCGTGCCGATCTCGGCGGTCTCGGGGAAGGCTGAGTACATGGACTCGATCGCGCCGGGCCGGATCTCCTTCGGAGGTACGTACTTCGCGAACAACCTGTCCCTCTCCGGAACGCTCGCGAACCTCAAGCACCTCGCGCGCGGAGGAGAGGAGTTGTACGCGCGCTTTGGGCACCTCACCAACAAGCTCGAGAAAGGCATCGAACAGGCCGCGCGCGACGCCAAGGTGTCCGTCCTGGTGCAGTCGGTCAACGGGATGCTGCAGTACTTCTTCACCCGCCGCAAGAAGATCCAGAACTACCGGGAGGCCCTCCAGATCGACTGGAACCTCTACTTGCGCAACCACCAGCTCCTGCTCGACAAGGGGATCTACACACATCCGGACAACTACGAGCGGATCACCTTCTCGAGCGCGCACACGGACAAGGACGTGGAGCGGTTCATCCAGGCGATCGGAGAGACCTTCACCGAGCTCAAGACGCTCCCGCGCGATTACCTGGCGTGATGGCCGCGTCCCCGGCTGCCCGGATGGTCATCGGCGGGGAGTGGGTCGACCTGCTCGCCCACTACACGGTCCTGAGGAACATCGGTGCCGACTTCGCGGGCCCGGTGCGGAAGGGATGGCATTACACGGTCTACGGCGATCCGTAGGCAGGTCGCATGATCGAGGGAGTGCCGTCGGACGGCCGCGGTCGCCTGTTCATCGCGGGAGAGTGGCGGGCTCCGGCCGGGGGAGGGTACCGACCCGTGGTCGATCCATCGACAGGGAGCACGGTCGGGCAGGCGCCGATCGCTTCTGTGGACGAAGCGCGCGCTGCCGTGGACGCGGCCGCGGCGACCGAAGAGAGCTGGGCGGCGGTCACCGGCCATCAACGAGCGCGCATCCTGCGGGAGATCGCCCAGCGCCTTCGCGCCGATCGGGACCCCCTCGCTCACCTGATCGCCCTCGAGGTGGGCAAGCCGATCACCGAAGCGAGAGTCGAGGTCACCCGGGCGGCGAGCGTCTTCGAGCTCGCGGCCGAGGAGATCCGGCAGCTCGGAGGGGAGAGCTATCCGGCCGACGCCTACGAGTATCCGGTCGGCAACGATCGTCGATTCCTGTTCACCGTCCGGGACCCGATGGGGGTCATCGTCGCGATCGGCCCGTTCAATTTCCCCCTGAACCTCCTCTGCCACAAGATCGCTCCAGCGCTGGCCGCTGGGAACCCCGTGGTTGCCAAGCCGACGAGCAGCGCGCCGTTCACGGCGCTCCGCCTCGCCCAGCACCTCGAAGCGTCGGGGATCCCGCCGGGGGTGTTCAACGTCGTCATCGGCCCGGGCGGCGCGATCGGCAGTGCGCTCGTCGAGCATCCCCGCACGCGCCTCGTGACCTTTACCGGATCGACCGAGGTCGGCAAACAGCTCGCGGAAGCCGCGGGCCGGCACGCGAAACGCGTGATTCTCGAGCTCGGCGGGCTCGATCCGTTCATCGTGCTCGACGACGCGGCCCTCGACGTGGCGGTCGCGGCCGCCGCGCGAGGAGCGTTCGGATATTCGGGCCAGGTCTGCACAGCCTCCAAGCGGTTCCTCGTCCAGGAAGCGGTGGCCGACCGGTTCGGCATCGCGCTCGCGGCGCGGGCCAAAGGGCTCCGCCTGGGACCGGCCAGCGAGGAGACCACCGAGCTCGGCCCGCTCATCGACCGGGCCGCGGTCGATCGGGTCGAGCGAATGGTGGAAGACGCACGTCGTCGGGACGCTACGGTCCTGACGGGCGGCCGGCGCTCGAATGCCTTTCCGGGTGGGAACTTCTTCGAGGCGACAGTGCTCGACTCCGTGCCCGAGGGTGCGGAGGTCGTGCGGCAGGAGCCGTTCGGTCCGATCGCGCCGATCCTCCGCTTCGAGAAGATCGAGGACGCGATTCGGATCGCCAATGCCACTCCGTACGGACTGCAGGCCTCCGTCTACACCCGGGATCTCGCGCGGGCGTTCCGTGTAGCGAAGCGGATCCGAGCCGGCTCGGTCCATCTCAATGACCCGACGAACTTGCGCTGGGACGCGCTTCCCTTCGGTGGGGTGAAGGAGAGCGGGCTCGGCCGTGAAGGGATCCGCGACGCGATGCTCGAGATGACCGAGGTCAAGCTCATCTCGGTGAACTACGCCGACGGTTGATCCGTCGGATCGCGGCACCCGAGGCCGTGGGATGGGGTTGGTACGCGGCCGGACGTCGAGCGTGAGCCGGAGGCGGCGATGGGCTCGATCCGTCGGCGGCGGATGCCGTTGCGGGAGGCTGGCGGTCGAGGTCTCCGATCGCCTGTTCGAAGATCTCGGTCCCACGCTCGAGGAGCTCGTCCTCGATCGTGAGCGGGGCCATGAACCGCAGCACCTGATCGTACGAGCCGGCGGTGTGCATGAGCACCCCGCGGCCGAGCATGCCCGTGCGTACCGATTTCGCACCCTCGGTCCAGGGGGAGCGCGCGCGGGCATCGCGGACGAACTCCGTGCCGATCATGAAGCCGAGACCGCGCACGTCGCCGATTGCGGGGTGGGACGACGAAATGGAGCGGAACCGCTCGAGCAAGCGAGCACCGCGCGTCCGGGTCCGCTCGATCACATCCGTTCCGGCGAGGATGCGGAGGACCTCGGTTCCGACCGCGAGCGCGAGGGGATTCCCTCGATAGGTTCCCAGGTGGAATCCGGGGGGGAGTTCGGGAGCGAGATCCTCGCGGTAGGCGACCAGCGAGAGGGGGATTCCGCCCCCGATGCTCTTCGCGATGCACAGGATGTCCGGGGTCACTCCGGAGTGTTCCACGGCCCAGAAGCGTCCGGTCCGGCCGAGTCCCGTCTGCACTTCGTCGGCGATGAGCAGGATGTGATGGCGGTCGCAGAACTCCCGCAAGGAGGGAAGGAAATCGGCCGGCGGGACCACGTACCCTCCTTCGCCGAGGATGGGCTCGACCAGCACCGAGGAGATCTGATCGATCCCCGAATGCGGGTCCGTGACCAGATGCTCCAGATAGCGGATCGTTCCGGCCGCGCCCGTGTCGGCACCGAGGACCGGGTGGTACGGGTCGGGGTACGGAACTCGAACGATCGAGCCTCCGTGGAAGGACGTGGTGCGATGGTACCGGCGGCCGCTCGTCAGGTTGACCGCTCCGCCGTGGACCCCGTGGTACGCCCCGGAAAAGGCGACGGTGCCGGTGCGGCCCTGAGCAAAATCGGCGAGGCTAACGGCCGTCTCGACCGCATCGCCGCCCGTGACCGTGAAGAGGATCTTCGCATGATTCTTCAACGTTCCCGGTAGATGCGCCTGGAGCTCGCGCAAGAACTCGATCCGTGCCTCGGTCGGGAGTTCGAGGGCGTGCCAGATCTTGCCTGCCTGGGCGTGGAGGGCCGCTTCGAGGCGAGGGTGGCGGTGACCGAGATTGAGGACCGAGATGCCCGCGACCCAGTCGATGAACCGGTTGCCGTCGACGTCCTCGATCGTCGCTCCCTGGGCGGAAGCGATCGCGATCGGAAAGTGGCGGGGGTAGGAAACTGCCTCGGTCTCGAGTCGCGCCTGCTCGGCGAGGAGTTCCCGGGAACGTGGACCCGGAGGGGGATGGAGGATCCGGGGAGCGTCCCGATAGCTCGACCACTCGGCATCGCGGGTCATCGACGTGCTCGCGCGCTCCAGTGCCCTTGCGCATATCACAATGCCCGGAGGGTCGCGCGGCGATGGGCCCTTATTAGGGGAGGCTCGCTCGCCGAGTCGAGAGCGATGGATCCCGAAGCGGAGCGCAAGATCGTACGGGAGACGAACTACGTCACCTGGCGACGCCAAGGCGGATGGGATCCCGTGGTCGTGGTCCGTGCCCAGGGGTCCAAGTTCTGGGACCGGGCCGGCAAGGAGTACCTCGATCTATCGGCCCAGCTGATCGCGACGAACCTCGGCCACGGGAACGAGCGGGTCGCCCAGGCGATCGTCGATCAGGCGCGCACGTTGCCGTACGTCGCCCCCGGCATGTCGACCGAGGTCCGCGCGCAGGTCTCGGCCCGGCTCCTCGAGGTGCTGCCCTCCCCGCTTTCCCGGTTCTTCTTCAGCACGTCGGGGACGGAGGCGAACGAGGCCGCGCTGAAGATCGCACGGGCTGCGACCGGCCGCACGAAGGTGATCTCGCGCTTCCGATCCTATCACGGCGCCACGGCCGCCTCGATCTCCGTGACGGGCGAGCTCCGTCGTCGGGTCATCGAGAAATTCCAGAAGGTCCCGGGAACCGTCTTCGCTCCCGACTGTTACTGCTATCGCTGCCCGTTCGGGCTCACGTACCCCAGCTGCAACGTGGAGTGCGCGGAGTACGTGGACCAGCAGATCACGCGGGAGGGGGACGTCGCGGCGATGATCGTGGAGCCCGTGGTCGGCACGAACGGCGTCATCGTCCCGGTGCCGGAATACCTTCCCCGCATCCGCGAGATCACCCGAAAGCACGAGGTGCTTCTGATCGCGGACGAAGTGATGAGCGGCTGGGGCCGCGTCGGGGAGTGGTTCGCGGTCAACCATTGGAACGTCGTCCCGGACATCCTGACGACCGCGAAAGGGATCACCGGCGCGTACGCGCCTCTCGGATTGACGGCGACGACCCCGGCGATCCACGACATCTTCCAAGAGCGTTACTTCCCGCACGGACACACCTACGAGGCGCACCCGCTCACCCTCGCGCCGGCCGTCGCGGCCATCGAGGAGTATCGCCGTCTCGCCCTCATCGAGAAATCACGACGGGACGGGGAGTATCTATTGGGCCGGCTGCGGGAGATCCAAGCCCGGCACCCATCGGTCGGAGAGGTCCGGGGCCTCGGGCTGTTCGCGGCGGTGGAACTGGTCAAGAACCGCACGACCCGCGCGCCGTTCAACACCGAGGACGACAAGATCGCGGGGAGGCCTCTCGTGGCCGATGCCGTGAGCCAGGCGATGATGAAGGAGGGGGTCTACTGCATCAGTTGGGTGTCGCACCTCGTGATCGGACCTCCCCTCATCATCACCCGAGAGGAACTCGACCACGGCCTCGAGGTGCTCGACCGTGCCCTGGCGGTCGCCGACGCCCGCGTGGATCCCTCAACGGCGTAAGCGCTCAAGAACCACCTCGGGGTTCGGTGGAACACGACGCGCTGGCTAGTCCGCTTCGGATACGATGGTGCCGCGTTCGACGGCTGGGCCCGCCAGCCGGGTCGCCGTACGGTGGAAGGAACGATCCGATCGGGAGTCGTGCGCCTCGGCATCGCTCCGAACGCAGACGCCGCTCGCATCGATGTTGCGAGCCGTACCGACGCCGGGGTCAGCGCGCGCGGGAACGTTCTGACCGCTACGAGCCCGCTCGCGGGCCCCGCCTTCTTGCGGGCGATCAACGGAACCGCCGAGGATATCTTCTTCAACGCGGCCCGTGAGGTCGACGAAACCTTCCGCGTCCGAAGCGCGACGCACCGCGTCTATCGCTACTACTTACCCGGGAACGAGCGCCGGATCCATCACCTGGAGGAGGGCGCTCTCCTTCTCGGCTCGAGCGTCGACGCGCGTACCTTCGGCCGCGGCCTACCGGCCGAGCGGGCAAGCCTCCGGCCGATCGAATCAATCCGGGTGCACGCCGCCGTTCGCGGGATCTGGATCGAGGTGAGAGCTCCCTCGTTCGTGTGGGGGATGGTCCGCAAGATCGTCGGCGGTCTCCTGATGTGGGAGAGCGGCTCGCTGTCCTCGGAGAAGCTTCGGGCGGCTGCCCGCGGCAAGGAGCGGCTCAGCCTACCGCTCGCCCCGCCGGACGCGCTCGTCCTGTGGGAGGTCGGGCACTTGGGACCGTGGGAGTTCAAGTTCGAGCGGGCCCGCCGCCATCAACTCCGGTACCGCCTCGAGTCGGCGCGTCGGGCCGACGCTCGGGTTCATGTGCTCGACGCCCTCAACGCCCCGGAGGCCGGGCGGTCCAGCGAGCCCGACGTGATCGCGGACCCAGCCTCGCCGCTTTCGAGCGCGCGTGCGAAACGACTGGTACGAGACGGATGGGATCAGGTCTCACTTCGATACCGTTCGGATGACGCCGCAGCGGATCCGTTCCGACATACGGCCGCGGAGTATGAACCGTGGTTGGGGCCGATCCTCGATCACGTCGACGCGGGAGCGGAGGTGCTCGACCTCGGGTGTGGGTGCGGCGTCCCGATCGCCCGTCGGCTCGCGCCGAGGTATCGGGTCACGGGCGTGGATATCTCCGACGTTCAGATCGAGCGGGCGCGCGCGCTCGTTCCTTCCGCACGGTTCATCCGCGTAGACATGGCCAAGGTCGCCTTCGCCGAGAACATGTTCGGAGCGGTCGTTGCGCTCTATTCCATGATCCATCTGCCGCTCGCCGAGCAACGCCCGCTCTTCGAGCGGATCTACTCATGGCTCATGCCAGGGGGATTCTTCCTCGCCACCCTGGGAGCCGAGGCGTACACCGGTATCGAGAGAGGGTGGCTCGGATCGGAAGCAACGATGTATTGGAGCCATGCCGACGCCGGGACGTACCAGCAGTGGCTCGGGGAACTCGGGTTCGAGCCGATCGAGCAGGCGTTCGTCCCGGAAGGGGACGGCGGACACACGAGGTTCCTCGTACGCAAGCCAAGGTGACGGACCGAGCCGTCCGCCCCGTTCCAGTGGTTTTGCGCTGCTCGCGTCTCCTCCGAGAGACTTCGAGGGAAACGACCTTGGGAGAGGAGCGCCCTCCTCGGAACGCACCCGCAAGGTGTCCAACGGACCCACCCCCATCTTGGACTCAAGTACAACTAGCCGGGGTCCGCATCGAGGGAGCGGTGAACCTCATGGAGACAAACCCGGCCGTGGTCGCCCACGAGACGATCGTAACGAAAGGCGCGAAGCTGAGCGCGAGCGAAACGGCGCGAGGAACCGCAAGCGCCGGCCCCTCTTCGCCCAGACCCCCACCGACATCGGGAGGATCGACGGGCACAGCGACCCACGCAGGCTCTTCGGCTCACGTCGGGGCGACCGCCCAGCTGGGTGCGCAGGCGCCCGCGGGGACTTCGGCAGGTCCCTCCTCGATCGGAATCCACGTCGTGAACACCGGGACCATCCATGGCGCAACAACGGCGTCCACGTCCACCGGCGTGTCCACAAGCACGATCGCGCATGCCGGAGTGGCGGCCCACGGGATCGCTCAAGGCTCCGCCGGAGCGTCGGCGGGTTCCCCTTCGGTAGGGGCTCACGCCGTGGGTGCAGCCGCAGGCAAGACCTCAATCGACCTCAACGCTGCCGGGGCAGCGGCGGGCAAGACCTCGACCGGCATCCACGCCGCTGGAGGGACCACAATCCACGGTGTTACGCATATCGCTCCGATCACCATCGGCACACATGCCGCGGGACACGGCTCGATCGCGGTCTCGGCCACCGGAGCGCTGTCGAGCGGTGCGAAGTCCATGATGGCAACCTCGGTCAGCAAGATCGGATGGGCCGCGAAAGTGGGCGCGATCGCCGCGAAGGGGAGCTTGGCCGCGAAGGTCGTCGCCGTCGCGAGCGTCGGCGTCGCGGGCCTGGTCATCGCGGCTCATACGGGCGCTGCACCCGGCGTGGAGACCGCGCTCTCCGTGGTGCCGGTCTGGAGTCATGGACATAGCCTGCTCAGCCAGGTACAAGCGGGGATCCAAGGCCGCGCTTCCGGCGGGTTGAACCTATAGCGGAAGGTCCCGGGAGTCCCCAAGAGGCAGGAGGAGCCATGGACGCGGACTTTCTGCCGCGCCGGACCCCTCCCGCCAGCCCGGGAACGCGCTGGCCGCACTGGACCGGCATCGTCCTGGTCCTGGCAGGCGTCGTCGTGGTGGTCGCGGAGACCAGCAGCCTCCTGATGGTGGTCGGGGCACTCTTCGTCGTGGCGGGAGCGTACTCCCTCCTGCGCGGATGGAGCACCAAGTACACCCGAGCTTCGCTGTCGACCGACTAGTCCGCGCGCGATATCGCTCGTCCCGTACCCCGTTCGGTCCGATCCTCCGGCACCGAAGGGAAGGAGTGCTCCCGGCGGGATTCGAACCCGCGTTACGTGGTCGAAGGCCACGAATCCTTGACCGGACTAGACTACGGGAGCGCCTCGGGCGGCCCTCGTTCGCGAGCGCCGGCCCGTCCTATTGAGCTTTCGTGTGGGTCGAGTGCCCCGTCGGACCCGAGCACGGCTCAGCCGACCCGTTCCCATCGCTCGAGCTTCTGAACCTTGGAGAGCGTCGATCCGCGCTGGATCTCCTCCCGGACGCGGTTCTCGTGCTCGAGCACGTCCAGCGATCGGTTCGCGATCTCCTGCGCCCGCTCGCGCGGAACCACGACGATCCCGCTGAGATCGCCCACGATCCAGTCCCCGGGACGGACGCGCTGGCCTCCGACCAGGACCTCGATCCCGATCTCACCGTGGCCCTTCGGCTCTCCGGCGTTCGGGCTCAGGTTCCGGCTGAAGATCGGCAGCCCGATATCGAGGATCGCATCGATGTCCCGGGCCGCGCCGTCGATGACGACCCCCGCGACGCCCCGTCCGCGAGCGCTCCAGCTCGCGAGCTCCCCCCAGACGGCGGTGCTGCTGCCTCCGGCGTCGATCACGATTACGTCCCCGGGGCCGGCCCGGTCGATCGCCTCGACCGGCTTCGCCCAGTCCCCGTCCCGGGTCACGACGGTGACGGCGGGGCCGACCATGCGAACGGTCCGGTCCGTAAGGTGCGGCTGGATACCGTGCATCGCTCCTTGGCGCTGCATCGCGTCGGTGACGTTCGGGCTCGAGACCTTCGAGAACGCCTCCCGGATCTCCGTTCCCGAGTACCGCCGGAAGAGCTCGGTGGAGACCTCTTTCTGCGTATCGATCGCGCGCCGGATCTCGCGGGTCGCTTCCACGATCTTCGGGCTCTTGGTGATCGCGCCCCCGACGATGAGGATCTGCGCGCCGGCGCGGGTCGCGCGCGCGACGCTCTCGCTGTTGAGACCTCCGGCGACCGCCACGGGGATCGGTGAGCCCCTCGCCAACTCCTCGATCATGGCGAACGGCGTCTTTCCCTGCATCTGCATGTCGATCCCGACGTGCCAGCAGACCGCGGCCGCTCCGAGCTCGGCGGCTCGCCGCGCGCGCGCGACGGGATCGGCCACGTTCAACAGATCCACCACGACTTCCGCTCCGTAGAGCTCGCCGCCGCGCACCGCGTCGGCGATCGTGTCGTCGTCCGCGGTTCCGAGGACGGTCACCACGTCGGCGCCGGCCTTGGCCGCGATCTCGACCTCGAAGGCGCCGGTGTCCATGATCTTCATGTCGGCGACGATGCGATGGCTCGGGAACGCCTTCTTCAGCTCCCGGACCGCGTCCAGTCCTTCGCTCTTGATCAGCGGGGTTCCGGCTTCGATCCAATCCGCCCCGCCCTCGACCGCCTCCCGAGCGGCGAGCAGCGCACGAGAGAGGTTCTCGAAGTCCAGCGCGACCTGGAGAACGGGCCGGTCGAGCCTCATCGCTCGATGGAGGCCGGTGGCGGTATTAACCATCGCCTCGCTCTCACGGAGCGGTGGCCGTGATTCGCCCGCTGTTGGTGACGCTCCTCCGCGGCGACGCCCGCTTGCTGCCCGGAGTCGCCGACACGTCCGTCGATCTCGTCGTCACCTCCCCTCCGTATCCGATGATCCCGCAGTGGGACGAGACCTTCCGGCGCCTCGGGGCGTTAGAGTACGACGGGATGCACGCGGCGCTTACCGAAGCGTGGCGAGCGTGCCATCGAGTGCTCGTACCCGGGGGGATCCTCGCGATCAACATCGGGGATGCGCTTCGGTCGACGAACGGACAGTTCCAGCTGTGGCCCAACCACGCCACGGTGCTCGCGAAAGCGAGCGCAATCGGGTTCCGACCGCTCCCGTATCTCCTCTGGAAGAAGCCCACGAACAAGCCGAACGCCTTCCTGGGGTCCGGCTTCCTTCCGCCGAATGCGTACGTCACGCTCGACTGTGAGTTCATCCTCCTGTTCCGCAAGGGAGCCCTCCGGCGGTTCTCCCCGGGGGATCCGCGCCGGCGATCGAGCCGGTACACCCGGCCCGAACGGGATCGCTGGTTCTCCCAGATATGGACCGATGTCCGGGGAGCGCGCCAGAGGGCCGGCATGCAGCGGACCGGCGCGTTCCCTCCTGAGATCCCGCGTCGGCTCGTCCGCATGTTCAGCGTGGTCGGCGACACAGTCCTCGACCCGTTCGCCGGTACGGGGACGACGCTATGGACCGCGGCCGGCCTCGGCCGGAAGGCGATCGGGGTCGAGATCGATCCCGAGATCCACGCGCGTTCGGTCGACGAGGGACGCCGCCAAGGCTTCGAAGTCGCCGTGGAGTAGATGGAGATGGGTTCGATCCGACCCTACTCGGGTGCGGCCGCCGGCGGAGTCCGTTTCGAGCGCGTCCGGTGGACGCGCTCTTCTTCGACCGCGTGGCCGAGGTAGACCAGCGCCGTGTCGCTCAGACGATCCATGTGCAACAAGAGATAGTGCAGATAGAGCCGCTCCGGTCGAGCCAGGGGCCCCGGAGTTCGCCCGGTGTTCGCGGGCGCGTCCGGGCCGGTGCGATGGCGAGCGATGGTCTCCGCGTCGTGCTCGTGGTCCTTACCGTGATACTCGCGCCCGAGCTCGCCGACGAGCGGCGGGTAAATCGCTTCGATCGGATCGGGATCCGCGGCCTCCCGCGCGTCCGCGGCCGGAAGGGACTCGCCCGGCGGGGCGGACTCGGCCACGCCGGCACTCGAACGTGGGGCCGGAGGAGTTGGAAGCGACCGGGGAGGATCCTGAAAGTGCGCAATCGGGTGGCCCGAGACGTTCTCGACGATGGTCCTCAGGCTCCAGTTCGGGCGGCGTCGCGCGGGTGCGGTCGCGGTGGCCCGGTCCTGCGTCGCCACGTCGAGACGGTTCGGGCCCTTTCCTCATAAGCGTGGTGTTGGAGGCGCAGGATGGGGTCCCTTCGACGCGGAGTCGGGGGCCAAGACCCGAACCAAGAAGTCGTATTCCGGGGTCGAGGCGACCAGGGCGATCGGGAGGTGGAGATCTCCGAGGCGCAGCAGGCCTTCGGAGTACCCCGCCTCGCGCGGGAGCCGCGCGCGAGGGATCCACTCTGCCTCCGCGTCGGTCAGCCCGAAGAACGCTCGCACGTCCGGCGCGACGTGGGTGAGCCTCAACAGGAAGGTCGCGCGGAGGTTCCCGAGCAGCGAACGACCACTCGGATGGAGGAGGAAGTCGTCCGGATGCTGGCTGAGCACCACGACGCCTCCCTGGAAGTGCCGCACATGCCGAACGATCCGGTCGAGGAACTCCGCCGTGGCACCGTGCCGCACCAGCAGGTGAGCCTCGTCAACCACGAGGAGCTTCGGGCCGGGGCGATCCCGCAGCCGTCCGTACGCCCAATCGAGAACGTACGCGAGGTGGAACGGCAGGTGATCTTCGGGGATCCCTCGGAAGTCGACGCTGACGACGTTCGTCTCCACGTTGACCGAGGTCGGACCGTTCACGCTTCGCAGCGAACCCGAGCGGAACGGCTCGAGCAGGGCCTCGAGGCGCTCGGTGGCCGGTCCGCGATCCACTTCGGCGAGGAGATCGGAGAACACCGGGATCTCCGGCCCCCGGTCGTACAACCGACTCACCGCCGCGTCCAGCGCCGCGGACTCCTCGTCCCGCAGGCTCGGAAACAGCGTGCGCAGGATGGCGCCGACGCGCCCGGCCTTCTCGGCACGATCCCCGCCCGTGGAGATCGGGTCGAGTGGGTTCAGACGAACTTCGCTCTCCGCACCAAAGGTCAGAACGGTACCTCCGAGCGCCCGCACGAACCCCCCGAACTCGCCGAGAGGATCAAGGAGGACGACGCCCGCTTCCGGGCGGATCCACCGCGTGCGCAGGAGGGTCAGCGCGGTCGCGAAGGTCTTGCCGGACCCGGTCGCTCCGAAGATCCCCCAGGAGTGGCTCGCGTGCGACCAGCGGTCGAGGAAGACCGGGGCGGCATCCTGCAACAGGAGCCCGACCAGCACTCCGCCGGGCTCGAGCACGGTCTCGTCCACGAACGGATAGAACGCCGCGAGACCGTCGGTCTGGAGGGTTTGCCAGTAGCCGACGGGCCGGACCTCCGAGCCGGTCAGTCCCGGAGCGGCCAGCGCTTCGCGTACCGCATAGCGAGGCACGCGCGTGTGGAACCCCAGTGCGGCGAGGCGCCGCTCGAGTCCCGTGCGCGTCCGCTCGGCCTGGCCCTCCGAGCTCGCGACCGCGGCGAATCGAACTCCCACCCTCCAAAGCTCCTGCTCGCGCCGGGCGACCTGATGGCCGAGCTCCTGGGCGCTCTCGCGCTCCGCATGGAGCTGGGCGGATCGGCCGTCTCCGTCGCCGCCGTGGGCGAGTTCCGCTTCGGCGACCGCGCGCGCTCCGTGCAGGAGCTCCAGCGCTCGTCCCGAGCCGATGGGGTGGGCCTCGACGAGGACCTCGAGCGACTCCGAGGTCGGACAGAGGCCACCGAGGAATCCGAACGGAACCTCCCTCGGGAACTCTCGGATCAACAGGGGGGCGACGTAGCGCCCGCGCGTGCGGAGCCACCCCGGCCCTTCGACCGCACTCGCTCGGGTCATGCAAGCCCTCCTCGATCGGCGGTCGGATGACGGGTCGCCCACCACAGGGGCAGAAGGCTCATCGCGAGGATCGGTCCGCGCACCGCGTCGACCGGAATCGGGGCCGCCACGTAGAGAAGAGTCGCTAGGGCCACGATCGATATTCCCGCGAGCTCCTCGCGGGGCACGCGCAGTCCACGAGCGGGGGAGCGCAGATGCACGAGGCGCGCCGCGATCGCGAGCGCGACGAGCGTGAGCGAGAGCGCGCCGAGCTGCGGATCTTCGACCGACGCAAGCGCGGTGGCGATCGCGAGGACGACGGCCATCATGAACGGATCATGGTCAAGCGGTCCGTTCATGGTCGCTCGCTCCCCGGTCGCCTCTCGCCCCATCCAAAGTGGCGGAGCGCTGCCGTGAGCGACCGGTCGCGTAGGCGAGCGGGCTCCGCCCCGAGGGTCGCGAGTCCCTGACGCATCGCCTGGACCCGGTCGCTCAGTCGGGAAGCCCCGTCCGTCCGGAACGCATGCTCCCAGAGGAGCACGTAGACCCGACGCCGGCGACGGCGAGAACAGAGCAGCTGGACCATCTCCGAGTATGCGGCTCGTGCGGCGGCGTCCGGGCGGTCGCCTTC
This sequence comes from Thermoplasmata archaeon, assembly GCA_035532555.1. Classification (NCBI taxonomy): domain Archaea; kingdom Methanobacteriati; phylum Thermoplasmatota; class Thermoplasmata; species Thermoplasmata archaeon. Next base: position 102,637 of record DATKQS010000009.1, read on the forward strand.
CGTGCTCGATGGGAGCCAGGGCCGGGCGTCGATCGGCGTTCCGACCGAAGCGAGCACGATCCCGCCCTCGCTCCCGCGCAGGAGGTCCCGGTACCCCCGGAAGCGCCGATGGAGTTCCTCCGGAGGAAGGAATGCGACGGGGGATCCCGCGCACTTCAACACGGCGACCCGCACGCCCGAGGCGAGACGAACGGTATCTCCCAACTCCGCGCGGGTCGACGGGCCGCTCACAGCATCGACCTCCCGGTGCGTCCGCAACGTCCAGCGGACGTACGCGGCGATCCGCGCGTCGACGGCCGTTCCTTCGGGGTGCCAGACGGTGACGAGGAACGCCACACCGACGATGGGAAGCCACGTCCACGCGCCGGCCCAGGGGATGACCAGCGCACCCACCGCGGCATACGCCACGCACCGGAGCGCGTCGCGTACGGAGGGGAATGGACCGAATCGCATCCGTCGGTCGATCCGCTCCGGCAGCGGGATCCGCTCGGGCCGGATCTCGCCCAGGGCCATCTCATCCGCCGCCTCCTCGACCCACCGGGGCGAACCGGCGCGTCGAGGTCTCCATCGAGCCACGAATGTGGCGAGCGAGGTGGGCCGCGCTTCGCCCGAACGCATCCGCTACGAGGATCGGAGCCGCTGCCGGCATCGCAGCCCCCGAGAGCGAGCGCGAAGACCCCTGGATCGCGGCCCCCGCGCCTCCACTGCCTCCGCCGCCGCTACTCGAGAACGCCTGCGCCCCCGACGACGGCCCGCGGGACGCCTGGGCGAGACCCCGCTCGACCCCGTTGGAGAGCGTGGAGCCGACGTTCGGGAACCCGAAGGAGGAGAGCTGCGTGCCGGACATCGACAAAAGGAACGGCGAAGCGAGGGCGATCGACAGGTACGCAACGAGCAGTCCCACGTTCGGCGAGCCCACCGCGAGCTCGAGCGGGATGACGAGAACGCACGGTAGGAAGGCGAGCTCGATGAACAATAGCCATCCGCGCTTCGCCCAGATCGAGAACGGGCGGATCGGCCAGACAATCGTGAAGAGCGGCAGGACGACGATCAGCACCGCGAGGAGAGCATCTCGCACGCCGATCGCGAGCGCTAACAGGAGCACGAGGGAGAACTGAACGAAAGCGAGGACGAACGTGAGTGCGCCGTTGCTCCAGGAGAAGCTGAACTCCGCGCTCCCCGCGAGATTCACCCAGTGCTGCCAAGCGCCGCCGTCGTAGCCGGCGATGGTCGGGTACATCGCGCCGGCGACCTCGAGGATCCCGCCGGCGATCGGGACGGTGAAGTTGGCGAGGACGACCGCGACCACGAACCGCGCGATCAGGCCGTCCGCCCATGCCGGCGAGCGCGGCCAGACCGACTTCGCGAGGTAGACGCCGCCGATGCCGATCGCGACGAGCGCGATGAGGGGATCAACGAGGCTCACCAGAGTGAACGAGCTGAAATTCGCCGCCTGGGCGAGATAGCTCGGGCCCCCATGGCTCCCCGGTCCGAGCGGTGGGAACAACTGGCCGACCTGCAGCTCGGGAACGACCAGGTTGTCGTACGTGGGCCCGATGATCGCAGCGAGCGCCGCGGTCAGCGCGGCGAACAGCCCGAAGAGGATTGCCTGGACGATCTGGCCGATGTCGACCATGGGGGCGTTAGACCCCGGTGATGACCCACTGCGCGAGCCCCCAGACGAGGCCCGTGATCGCGGCGGTGAAGACGAGCGTTCCGATCAGCGCGTCGCGCGCGCGGTCCTTCGCTTGCACCTTCTTCGTGATGTCGTTGGAGAACCAGCTGAAGGCGACACGTGCCCACACCAACGCGAGGATCCCACCGCCCGCCACCGCAAGGAGATCGACCAAACGGTTCACCGCCGCGGAGAAGTTTCCGACCGGGCTATTCGCCGACGCCGCCGACGGGGCCGGATGCGGAGCGTGGGGTCCCGCCACGGTTCCAGGAACGACCGCAGTTCCCGCTCCCACGCTGAGGAGGCTCGCGACGAACACCGCGAACGCGGTCGGGCCGAGGCGGGGGTTCACCGTCCCTCCCGACGCTCGATCCAGGTCAGTCGGACCACCCCGTCCTCTCCGCGATCCGATCGGATCCGGCCCGTAGCGCACAATCGATCGATCGTGCGTCGCACGCGCGCCCAGGGCACCCCTTCCTCCTCCGCGAGGAGCTCGACCATCGCCCGCTCCGCCCCATCGCACGGCTCGATGATCCGTCGTAGGACCTCGACCGCGTCCGGGGGCGTCACCGACGGAGGCGGACGCCTCCCCCACAGCCATCCGATCCAGTTCCCGCGCGTCGTTGCCTTCTCTTCGTCGTCCATGCAGCCACCCGTCCGTGCGACGGGAGGTCGGTATTTGCGGCTCGATCGGCCCGCGAACGGTGAACGATGGGGGCTGGGTTTACGACCGAACGAGGAGCGCCGTGTGCTCCCGCGAGAACGGGACGAGCGCCGTCTCCGATAGGACCGTCAAGCCGTCCCGCGAGAGCTCGGATCGAGCCGCGTGGACGATCGCCGGAGCCGGGCGGGTCTGGGTCACCGAGCGGATCTTGAGCATCATGAGCCCCCGCCCGCCGGTGGCGAGGAGACTCCTTGCGTTCTCCGCAAATATCGCTGCCTGCGTTCTCTGGGCGATGTCCTGGTAGAGGAACTCCACCGTCCCGACGTCCGCCGCATAGCGCTCGGGAAGCTGCGCGTCGGCCAGGATCGGGTATAGATTGGTGCGTCGGCGTGCGAGCGCGAGCAGGGGAGCGAAGGAGGTGGGGCTCTTTTCGACCACGAAGATCCGCGCGTCCGGCAGCAGGTCGGACAGGTGGCTCGCGGTGGTCCCGTGCGCTGCCCCGAGATAGAGCACGTTCTTCGCTCCGACCCACGGTGCCTCTTCGGCCCCGCGCAGGAGCCAGGCGGCCAGCTTCGAACGGAATGGATCCCACTGGCGGTACTCGACGCGCGCGGAGACGCGGAGCTCCTCGCCGTAGACCCGCTCGCCGGGCCGCAGGTTGACCGTGTAGAGATCGCGCCCCTCACGAAACACGCCCGGCCAGTTCGTCGGATCCATCGGGCCCCGCTCAATCGATCGCGGCGACGATCTCGACTTCGACCGGTCCGTTCAGGGGGAGCGCGGTGACTCCGACCGATACGCGGGCAGGCCGCGCCGCCTCCCCGAATAGCTGGACGAGGAGATCGGTCGCTCCGTTCCCGACCTCGTGCTGGCGGACGAAGCCGGGAGAGGAGGCGACGAAGACGACGACGCGCACGATCCTCCGAACGCGGTCGAGCGATCCCAGCGCCGCCGTGAGCGCGCTCAGGGCCTGGAGGGTAGCGCGACGCGCGAGGTCCTTCGCGATCTCCGCCGAGACGTCCCGATCCACGAGTCCCGGATGGGCGACCGCTCCTCCCTCCACGACGATCTGGCCGGAGACCCAGGCGATCGGTCCGTCGGCCACGACCGGGGCGTAGGAACCTACCGGCTTCGGCGGCGGGGGAAGCAGAATCCCCAGTTCGCGTAGGCGTTCGGTGACGCTCGGCATGAGGAAGGATATCCGGTCGCAGGGAAAATGCTGCGGGAGGGCGCCCGGAGGGGTCGGAGTGGGGCCCGAAGCGGACCCGTGACCGTTTAGGAGGGAACCGCTTCGGCGCGGCGATGACACCGAACGTTCCGTCCGCGGCGGGGGAATTCGAGGCACTCGAGCGCCAGGTCGTGGACCATTTCTTCGAGCTCTATCCGAACTGGGCGGTCTCGCTCGGGCTGCACGAGTACGATGGCCGGCTGCCCCTGGTCTCCCGCGCCTCGACCGATCGTTGGGTCGGAGGGGCGGAGGCACTGCTTCAGCGGCTGGCGGCCATCGATGTGAGAGACGACGCGAATCGGAACATCGACCGGTTCCTCCTGCAGCTCCTGCTCGAGGGCCCTCGATTCGACCTGAAGGATCTCGGCGAGTTCGACCGCAACCCGATGGTCCACCTCGGCTCGCTCTCCCTCACCTCGTATGTCGCCCGTGACTACGCTCCCATCGCCCAGCGAGTGGAGGGGATCGTCCAGATCTTGGACACGATCCCGGAGCATCTCGCCGAGGCCCACCGGCGCCTCGGAGCGAAGCTTCCGAGGCCGTTTCTCCAACTCGCGGTCTCGATGGGCCGGGGCCTGCCCGCCCACTTCCTCGAGGCCGAGGAGTTCGCCGCGAAGGCCGATCCGCTCCTCGGAGCTCAGGTGGCGAAGGTGCGTCGGCCGGCCGAGGCCGCGATCACCGCGTTCCTCGCGCACATCCAGGACAATCTCCTGCCGCAGTCGACCGAGGATTTTGCACTCGGGCCACCGCGATTCCAGCGACTGCTCTTCGTGCGCGAAGGGCTCGAAACCCCATTCGCGGAGATTGAGAAGGCCGGCTGGGTGGACCTGAAGCGCAACCAAGCCCGATTGGCGGAGATCGCTGCGGCGGAGCACTCGAGCGAGGACACGCTGTTCGAGGGTCTCCGCCAGGACCACACGAGCGCCGCCGATCTGATCCCAACAGCGCAGGCCGAGGTCGAGTTCACTCGACGGTTCGTCCAGGATCGCGAGCTCGTCTCGATCCCGGATCCGGCCAACTGTAAGGTCGAAGAAACGCCGGCCTGGGGCCGAGCACTCTCCACGGCGAGCATGGACTCTCCCGGTCCGTTCGATACCTCGAGCGGGCAAGGGATCTACTACGTCACCCCGGTCGATGCAAAGTGGAGTGCGAAGGAGCAAGAGGAATGGCTACGTTCGCTCAATCGCACCATGCTGCGCAACATCACCGTACACGAAGTGTTCCCGGGGCACTTCCTGCAGTTCCTCCACCTGCGGCAAAGCTCCGGAAGTCTCTCTCGGAAGGTGTACATGTCCCCGTCGTTCGTCGAAGGTTGGGCGCACTACTGCGAACAGCTGGTCATCGAGCAAGGGATGGGAGGGCGCGGAACATCCGACGAGGTGGCGCAGATCCACGACGCCCTACTGCGGGACTGCCGCCTGATCGCGTCGGTCGGGCTCCACACCCGGGGCTTGTCCGTGGCCGACGCGACACGCCTGTTCGAGACGGAGGCCCATTTCGAGCACCTTCCGGCCGAACGCGAGGCGGTCCGGGGAACGTTCAACCCGGAGTACTTCTGCTACACGCTCGGGAAGCTCGCAATCCTCCGGGCCCGGTCGAAGCATCTCGAACCGCGGTTCGGGGGTTCGTTGCTCCGCTTCCACGACACCCTCCTCGGATTCGGGTGCCCACCGATCGGCCTGTTCGATCGGCTGCTGGCGCCGGTGTAAGGAAGGTGCAGCGGATGTCGGAAGCGACGTCGAACGGAGGGGCTGGAACGGAGGTCGTAACGCTCGGCGGAGGGTGCTTCTGGTGCGTGGAAGCGGTCCTCTCGGAATTGCGGGGCGTCCAGAAGGCGGTCTCGGGGTACTCCGGCGGCACGGTGGAGAACCCTTCGTACGAGGAGGTCTGCGGAGGTCGGACCGGTCACGCCGAAGCGGTGGAGGTTTCGTTCGATCCGGCCGTGATCTCCCTGCACGATCTCTTGTCGGTGTTCTTCACGACCCACGACCCGACGACCCGAAACCGCCAGGGAGGGGATGTCGGTCCCCAGTATCGATCGGTGGTCTTCTACCGGAACGCGGCCCAGAAGGCGATGGCGGAACGAGTGTCGGGTGAGATCCACGCCGCGAAGATCTGGCGCGGGCCGATCGTGACCGAGATTGTTCCCTTCGTGAAGTTCTACCCGGCCGAGGAGTACCATCAGGACTACTTCCGGCGGAACCCGGAAAAGGCGTACTGCCAGCTCGTGATCCAGCCGAAGGTCGTGAAGTTCCGACAGCATTTCGCTACCCAGCTCAAGCACTAACGCCCGTCCGCCCGCCGACGACCCGGTGAAACTCTCTTAGGGCGTCACCCCTCACCGAGAGCTATGACGCCGCCCCCCGGTCTACCGCAGTCCGGCATGTCCGCTCCCGGACTCTCTGGGTCGGTCTCTTTCGTGAACTGGCCGATCGCCGCGGCCGGAGCGAAGAAGCGGACGGGGAAACGGCCCTTCTCGCACGTCGCCCTCGAGGTCGATCTGAAACCCTCGAATGCGGAGCTCGCGAAGCACTCGGCGCTCCGTCGCTTCGAGAGGATCCTGAAGGAGCGGAACATCGAGGAGGGCGACGATCTCCTCCGCCTGGTCGGGAGCGCGCTGCATGCGTTTTCCGCGGCCGGGTACGGTCGGGTCAATCACTGGGAGCTGATCCCGGGAGGCTGGCTTCCACTCCCCGGAGACCCCACAGGAACAGGAGTCGAGCCGCTCGGTCGTCTCCTCAAGGCCCTCGACAGCGAGCAGTGGAAGCCGTTCTCGACCGCGCGCGAGTTCTCCGTTCGCCTATCCGGCGAGGGGAATCGCGCCGACCTCACGGTGCGCCGGACCCATCGCGAGCGGCGCCACTCGATGACGGTCGATCTGTACGGTTCCGTGACCTCGGCCGACGTACACGCCCTCGTCGGAAAGCTGCGCGAGCGGCTGCCCGTGGCGAGCTCCGACGTCACCAGGTTCACGTACGCCTGAGCGGTGGGGTCGCTCACGCCCGCGGGGAACGCTGGAAGTTGGTGATCGACTCGCGGGTCACCACTCCCAAGAGGTGGTGCGGATCGTCCGGATCGACAACGAGGATCGCGTCGGCGTTCTCCGCATCCATGCGCCCGAGCGTATCGAGCAGCGTGCTCGCCGGATGGACCACGGGATAGTTTTCGCGCGCGATCCGCTGTACGGTCTCGAGCGCTCGTTCCCGGAGCGGCACGTCGAGCACGTCGGCGAGTCGCACCTCGCCGACCAGACGATCGTGGTCGATGACCGCGACCACGGACACGTCGGATCGACCGAGCGCGCGGTGCGCCTCTTCCACCGACGCCGTGGGTGCCGCGCAGGGAACGTCGGTCCGCATCGCGGCCGAGGAGGGCACGTGCTTGAGGAACTCGGCGAAGTACTCGGTCGTATGGGCGGGGGAGGCGAGCCGGTTCTCGACCTGTTCGGTGTACAGATTGTGGCGCGCGTTGACGTAGTACGCGATGAAGATCGCGATCATCGCCGGGACGATCAGCGACTCCGAACCCGTCATCTCGACGACCATCAAGATCACCGCCACCGGAGCCCTCGATACGCTTCCGAAGAAGGCCATCATCCCGATGATGGCGAACGCGGCCGAATCGCCGGTTACCGCGAACGAAGGAACTAACTGATCGGTGAATCCCGAGACCGAGAACCCGATCAGCGCGCCGATCACGATCCCGGGACCGAAGAGCCCCGCGCTACCCCCGGAACCGACCGTCAGGGAGGTCGCCACGATCTTGACGAAAATGAGGCCCACGAGCAGCACGAGGACCAAGATCGGAAGGGATCCTTGGAACAGGAGCCATTGGACGATGCCGTAGCCGATCCCGATGCCTCCTACCGCCAACAGATGGCTTTCCTGGGGCACCAGATAGTACAGGCCGACGAACAACGCGCCCACGATCGCGACGCCGATCGCCGGACGCGCCCACGTCGGAGCGTTCACTCGATCGAACGCGCGATGGGTCCGGTGGAACGTGACGACGTAGAGGATGCCGAGGAGACCGCAAACGACGCCGAGGATCGCGTAGAGCGGAAGCTGGTCCGGGGACCAACCGAGCCCGGCCGGGGTGGCGAACTCGGGCCCGAACCCCTCGACCGATCCGAAGATCGAATAGGAGATCACCGAGCCGAGGATCGACGGCATGATGACGTCCGGCTCGAAATCGGAAAGGTAGAGGATTTCCGCGGAGAGCAGCGCGGCGCCGAACGGGGCCTTGAAGATCGCTCCGATGCCGGCACCGACGCCGACCATCATCGCAATCCGGCGTTCGCGCGTGGTGAGGCCGAGGGGATGCGCGAGGAAGGTCGCCAAGCCCGAGCCGATCTGGGCGGTCGGACCTTCGCGGCCCCCGCTTCCCCCCGTTCCCAGCGTCAGGACGGAGACGAGGAACTTCATGGGTGGGACCCGGGCCCGCACCGCCCCACGGCCGCGGTGGAAGGCGCGGATCGCTTGATCGGTTCCGTGTCCGCCCGTCTCCGGGGCGAGGTTCGTGACCAGGAGACCGACGGCGAAGCCTCCGGCGATGAGGAGCAGCGGGAGGATGAAGAAGGTCGAAGGGTCCGTGCTCCAACTGAAGGACGTCCCGGGAGCCGACCCGTTCGTCGGCAGATTGATGCCCAGCAGGCCGCCGAGCATGCTGTTGCTCGCGAGCTGGAGCGCGTAGTAGAACGCGAGCGCGACGAATCCCGCGATCACTCCCACCGTGATGCCGATAAGCGCCCACCGGTAGAGCGCCCGCGTGTCGGTGAAGGAGTGGGCCCACGCCTTCCAGCCCTTCGAGGCCGGAGGGTCTTCGGGAGCCAGCGGTTGCGGATCCGTCCCTGCCGAAGTCATCTTCCACTTAAGCCGACGACGGCGAGAGGGGGTCCGGATTCCGCGGCGATCCGAGCCCGCGGCGTTGCCGCGAGGTCGGCCCCGCTGGGAAGGTCCCGTTGGCCACGGCGGAGCCTCTCTGCGGTCGACTCGGCTCTTGTACGAGGGAGAGCCAGCCCGCCCGATTTTATATGGTTCACGTGCTCCCGTGATCGGGCCTCGGGCTCGCGGCGAGCCGGTAGGCTCCTCGATCGGCGTCCCGTCTCCGAACGCATAATGGGCTCGGACCGCGTCCCCTCCTCGTGAGCGACCGGGGACTCGGTTCGTGGTTCTCGCTCCTGCGCCAGGGACTTTCGGTCGAGAGGGAGTTCGGTCGGCATTCGCTGGAGGCGCTCGTCTCGATTGCGGAGACGATCGAGCAGTCCGTCTACGAACGCGGCTCCCTTACACGGACCGCGAACGGGTTCACCTTCTGCCTGAACAATCCCCCGCTGCGTCTCGGCGCCTTTTCCTCGCTCCATCTGATCCTGGACGAAATCCCGATCGCTCCGGAACGGGTGCGCCTCCGTAGTGGCCCCGGCCGCGCTTGGCGTGAACTGACGGACCTCTCGAAGGAGCAACCCCTCGATCTAGGTCCCGGGGCCCGGATCGAGTTCGCGGTGGACGGCCCGCTCCCCAAGGACGCGAAGGACCTGGGAATTCGCCTCGAGTTTCAGTCCATTGCGATCCCGCCCCTCGTCTGGTTCGAGTTCACGGACATCTTGCGTGACGAGGACGCGGCTTGACCGCGAGCGCCCGCCCCGTTCTGCTGACGAGCCTGGCTTCCGCGGCGCTCCTGGACGGGCGCGGAGATCTCGAACTGGTCCGGGAGACACGCGGGGCGCCGGTCGACTGGGGAGGCGTCTATGCGCAGTCGGTCCGCCTCACGGGGCCGTGGCGGCTCTCCCTGCGCGCCGGAGAATCCGCATTCGAACTGCCCGCGACCCTAATCGCTTCCGAATCGTCGAACGGGATCTGGCGGAGCCGCCACCGCCATGGGCCGATCGAGATCGAACAGACCGTCGCCCCGATCGCCGACCCTCCCGGCGTGATCCGTACGTTGCGGACGACCACCTCGGAAGTGGTTCCGGGTCCGTTGATGATCGAGAATCATTGGTCGCCGTATCTCCTTCCCGTCCTGATCGAAGGGATCCGCCCGCTCCTCTTTCACGCCGAGACCCGGGGAGAGGAACTGCGCCTGCGCCAGCGAGAGTTCGGGCTCTCGTTCCGGTCGACCGTTCTCCCGACCCGTCTCTACCTCAACCGCGGATCGTGGATCGGAGGCCGCTACGAGGGGCGGCTGGAGGAGGTCGCCTCCGAGCACGAACTCTTGGTGGCTCCGGGCCGAACGGCCGAGATCACGTTCCTCATCCACGGCGGGCTCGAGCGGGAGATCGGGCGCCGCGACGCAGTCGAACCCGCGCTCGCGGATCCAGAAATGGCAGCGGGGCGGGTCGGGACGGCGGACGCCACCTGGATGGAACGGACCCCAATCCTTCGATTCCCCGATGCGCCCGAGCTCGAACGTGCGTACTCCCTTGCGCGCGCCTCGCTCCGGCGCCTGTATGCCGCGCCGGGAGAGGGACTGAACGGGCTGGTCGCGGGCTACCCCTGGTACTCCGCGATCTGGTGCCGGGACCTCGCCTGGATGCTCCCCGCGGTGCTCTGGCTCGGAGACGTCGACTGGGTCGAACGCTCGCTCTCGTCCGTCTTCCACTACCAGCTGCACGCCGATGTTCCGATTCTCGGAGGACGTCCCGGTGAGCTCCCCATGCAGATCGCCCCGGGCCCCATCTTCCTCTACGGAACGTCCGACACGACGCTGTACTACCCCGGCCTCATCGACCGGTTCATTCGTCATTCGGGGCGGACCGCCACCGCCCCATCGTGGAACGGAGTGCTCGAGCGGATCTTGAGCTGGGGCGAGGCCCGCACCGACCCGAAGACGGGACTTTTCCGCAACGGCGGAGAGGTCCACTCCGTGGGCGCGGTGAAGGATTCGCTGGCCCGCGTGCACTACGGGATCGATGCCGCGGACACGACAATCTGGGACTCCACCGACCGACGAGACCACGCCATCGACATCCAGGTCCTTTGGAACGAAGCGCTCGGGGCGGGGGCTCGATGGACCTCGCGCGGAGCGGACGATCCACGCTCGGCTCGATGGACCGCGATGGCCGACCGGGTTCGGGACACGGTCGGCCGCCGGTATCCGTGGCCCGAGGAAGGGTATCTGTTCGATTCCATGGACGCGGAGGGACCGGTACGAAAGGTGCGACCGAACGCCCTGCGCGCGGTGAGCGCCGGCTGGTTCGATACGGCGTTCGCCCGCTCGGTCGTGCATCGCGCCGCGCGCGATGACCTCACGACGCCGTGGGGCGTGCGCACGCTCTCTCGTCTCCATGCGACGTACGATCCCCAGGCCTACCACGACGGACAGGTCTGGACGATCGCGACCGCGTGGGCGGCGGACGCCGCGCTCGCCGCGGGGGAGCAGGACATCGGCATGGCCTACCTGGAGACCATCGCCCGCCGCATCGTGGAGGAGGGTGGGTACGCGAACGAATGCTATCGAGGCGACCGGCCCGAGCCGTTCAACTCCTGCTTCCTGCTCGGATTCAGCGTAGCGCCGTTCCTCACAGTGGTGTTCGAGCGACTTTGGGGTCTTCGGATCGACGCTCCCCGCGTTCGCCTCACGGTGCGTCCGGTGTTTCCCGTGACGTGGACCTCGGCATCGATCGCCGGGCTTCGTATCGGGGAAGGCTCGGTCGACCTCGATTGGTCCCCGTCGCGGCTCAGCGTCCGATGGTCCGGCCCGAGCGCCCTCACCATCGTCACTCCGAACGGGGAGGGGTCGGTACCGAGCGGCACCCGTCGAGCGTTCGATCTTGCGGCACGAGCGGGATCGAAGTAGGCCCGCGTTCGCCCTCGCGGGGGAATGTCGGAGGGGGATTCTGAACCTCCCCGGGGGTCAAGCGTCGGTAAGCTCCGCGCGTTCCAGCATCCAGTCGCGTCCGATAGGACACCTGCCCCTTACACAACCCCTTCGTTAGAAATCAATTCGCGCGGATGGATCCGGGCCTCCCGTCGCAGAACGTGCCCGTTCTGAGGGAATACTCCCACCCGGTCTCCTCGGCTTGTCCTAGCTGGACACTGAGGGGAATGATCGGAGTACGCCCCCGTCTCCCCCTTGCTGCTCGACATGCCCCCGTAGCGAGGTGCTAGGCGTCCTCGTCGTCCTCGTACCTGGGTCAGGATTCTGGTCTTCTCGAACAGGGATAGACTCTGGAACCTGGCAAACAGATACCCGCCCTCAACCGAATCCTCTACCCCATCCCAAGACTTCAATGTTGAATCGTTCCGCTCGAAGTAGGTTGTGGCCTCAGGAAACCTAGCTTGAACCTTGCTGGCACCCGCCGGCCCTTCGTGAGCGTCGCCGGGAGGAGAGCCACCGATGGTTAGGTTCGGTGGCTGAATACGTCACCCACCCGGCTTCGAGTGGCCCTCCCGAGCGCCCGGTGCGATGGGTCGGGGTCCAGCTCAACTCTGGCCCGACCGCGGGGCTTCAGCTGCCGAGCTGGTCTGTCTCGAGCCGTTCCATCATCCCTCCTTCTCGTTTATGAGGCCGGGAGCGGCTCTCCGGCCGATGAACGATCCGGTCGTAACGAAGACGCTGGAAGTCCGCGGCGGGAAGATTTCCTACGACGTGGGAGGACGGGGTCGGCCAATCGTGTTCCTCCACGAGGGAATCGCGGACCGACGCATGTGGAATCGCGAGGTCCCGCTCTTCGCGCGCGACCATCGCGTGGTGCGCTACGACCTACGGGGGTACGGGGATTCAACACCCGCGACTTCGGAGTATTCTCCCGTCCGCGATCTGGTGGCCCTGCTGGACTGCCTTGGCTTGACGCGGCCCCTGATCGTCGGTCCCAGCGTAGGGGGGAAGATCGCCCTCGACCTGACACTTGCGTACCCCGATAGGGTGGGAGCCCTGTTGCTCATCGCTCCAGGGTATTCGGGTATGGATTACGATCACGTTCCCGGTGGAAAGTCCACTTTCGAGCGCGACGAAAGGCTCTCCAAGGCGGCGGCAGACGCCTGGGCCGCCGGAAGGCTCGAGGAGGCCACAGAGCACCTCAGGCAGCTGTGGGCCTCGTCGCTCACAGGAAGCGCACTGGCGCTCTTCCAGACTATGGTCCGGCATAATGCGAAGGAAATCTTCGAGGAGCGTTCCGGCCGATACGAAACGCGCGAAGGAGAGCCCGCCGCTGCTCGACTGAGGGAGATTCACGTCCCGACCCGGATCCTCGTCGGAGACCGTGACAACCCCGCGATGCCGCACTGCGCGAACTTCCTAGCGCGAGGGATCGGGGGCGCTCAGGTACAGCTCGTTCCCGGAGCGGACCACCTCTTGAACCTCTCCAGGCCGGACGCATTCGACACCGCACTCCGCGGATTCATCGAGAGTCTTCCGAGCGCTGGCGAGTAGACGCGGAGAGCTTCTCCTCGATGACCGGTGACTCGAGAACCTCTCACGGCGCCCCGAAGGTGTCTCCTGCACATCCTCCGGGGCGTGGTCGTCCCTCACGAGCCTGGTGTTTCACCTCAAGACCGCTCTCCGCGGACACATGGCCCGCGTTTGCCCGCCTTGTGGAGAAGCACAACGGAATCTTCGGCGGGTGCTGGTGCATCTCATTTCATCTCGGCCCGGGCGAAGGGAAGCGCACGGCCGTCGAGTACCGAGCCATGAAAGAGGCGCGCGTCCGGGAAGGGCGGGCCCACGCCGCACTCGTCTTCGACGGCCCGGACGCGGTCGGATGGTGTCAGTTCGGTCCTGCCGGAGAACTCCCGAACATCCGGAGCCGGAGGACCTACGAAGAGGGGCTGCGCGAGTTCCCCGATTGGCGCATCACCTGCTTCTTTATTGACCGAGAACGCCGGGGCGAGGGGATCGCGAACTTCGCCCTTCGCGAGGCGCTTTGGGAGATTGCCCGACTGGGAGGGGGAACGGTCGAGGCGTACCCCGAAGAAGTTGCTGGCCGTAAGGTCTCTCGTTCGTTCCTATGTAGCGGGACCCTGGGCATGTTCGAGAAAGCGGGATTCGAGAAGACCCGCAAGATCGCTATGCATCGATGGGTCGTGGCTCGTAGGGTTTCCCCGGATCGGGCGAAGCATTCCGCGAACTGAACCTAGCCGTTCGGTCTCGACCTCACGGCTCTGTAAGGGCGGAAGCCGCGGATCTAGGGGGCAGATTTCGTTCACGGCGGGATCGTAGCCAAGCTATCCCTTTCCGGAGGAGCAACTCACTGGTTCGAACCCCCCACAGGGCCGCGGCCCGTGGGCCTGTCTCCCGATGGGATTTGAATCCCCCGGGGAGATGTCGGAGGGGGGATTTGAACCCCCGGCCCCAGGATATCTCCCGGGACGGTCGATCGTCCCGCTATGAGTCCCGTGCTCTACCGGGCTGAGCCACTCCGACAAGGGTCATGGGCGAGGACGGTCGGTCCATCGCACGGCCGCCTTCTAAGCTTCGGGCGGGGCTTCGCCCGCGGCCACGACCGGCTCCGGCGCCGCCGACGGGATCGCGCTCGCCGCGGACTCCGGAGCCGGGGCCTCGTCGGCGATCGTTCCGAGGACCACCGAGGCGCGGATCTCGATCTTCTTGAGGGGGTAGAGGGACTTCATCCCGTGTGCGAGGAGCTTGACGAGGTCTCCTCCGAGGATCTCGCGAACGAACTCGGCTCCGGATCGGAGCTTTGCCTCTTCGATGAGAATCGAACGCATCTTGTGCCGCAATTCGGCGCGCAGCCGCGTTTGCAGGCGCTCCTCGCCGACAGCCACGGGCTTGAGAATAAACTGGACCCCGTCGCGGGTCGTCACGTCGACCGAGAGCTCGATCTTGGAGCGCTTGCGTCGCGCGAGGCGTCGCACGTAGTCGGAGGTGAGCGCATGGCCGATGAACTTCGTTTCGGCCACTCCGTCGCCGCCGATCCGCTCGATCTGGAACCGGAGCTTGACGTGGGCCTTCGCGACGTCGGCGCCCCCGGTCAGCTCCTCGAGCGTCGTCTCGAGCGTGCGCCCGATGATCTGCTCCGGCTCGGTCGCGGTCGTCTCTCCGAGCTCGGCGTGCTGGAAGAGGCCGGGGGCCCGGACCTTGAACCACTGCTTGGAGCGCCATTTGTCCTTGACCGTACGGGCCAGGGTGGCTTTTCGCGGGGCTTCCTTCTCCGCCATGGGTCGCGGGGCGGCGAGCGGGGTACCCTACTTAACCATGTCGAGACCGATGAGCCCCGTTCTCGGCGAGAAAACGGCCCCGAGTCCCCGATCGATGGCGCGGCGCTGGGTTTGTGACCTTTGTGAACGCTCGGAGTGATGGTCCGGCAGCTCCTGCCGACCCTGGACGACCGCTACCCCTGCGCGCCCGGACCGCCGAGCATCAGGAGATCGGAGCATGGAAGGGACCCGCGAAGCACCGGCCCCACCCGCCGGCTTCCGCACGGTGCTCAAGAACCGACAGTATCTCCTCTTCCTCGCATCGGCCAACTCCTCCGCCGTGGGCTACTCCGTCTATGCGATCTCGATCGTCTGGCTCGCCTATTCCGTTTCGGGCAGCCTACTGGTCGTTGGGGCGACGCTCTTCATCGAGTACGCCGCGTACACTGCGACCTTCCTACTCGCACCGCTGGTCGACCGCGCCCGCAACATGCGCACGATCTTCCTCGTAAGCTACCCGATCCAGGCCGTGGCCGCGGCGGGCATCGGGATCGGCTTCCACGAGGGGGTCCTCTCCGTCGGCTTGCTCCTCGCGCTCGTGGCCCTGATATCGATCCTTTGGGACCTGCCATGGGCGGCGGCGAACGCCGCCCCCGGCGTGCTCCTGCGCCCGGAGGAGCAGTTCGCGGCCCAAGGGGTGGCGGAGGCGGTCGGGGGAGCGAACAGCATCGCGGGGTTCGCCGTCGGTGGGGCCCTGATCCTCGTGGTGGGGCCCCAGGGCGGGATGTACCTGTACGCCGGCCTGCTCGCGGTCGGAGCGCTCCTCGCGATCCCGCTGCACATCCCCGGCCATGGCCAGGAGGGCGAGAGCTTCGGGGAGAGCTTCCGTGACGGGTGGCGCGAGATCTTCTCCGGACCGGGCCGACCCCTCCTCCAGCTGGCGGCGATGGACTCGATCGTCGGCTTCTTCACCTCGGCTCCGGCGCTCCTCATCACGTTGCTCGCGAGCGTGACGTACGCCGCATCGGCCTCGACGGGCTACGCCGTACTGTTCACGGCCGAGGTGGTCGGGGGAGTCGCCGCGGGTCTCGTGCTGGGGCGGCTCAACCCACGCGGACGGATCGGTCGGGTACTGATCGGTTCGCTGTTCGCCGCGGCAGCGTTGATCGTTCTCTCTGTGAACCTGCCGCCGGTCGTGGCGTTGGGCGGGATCGCGTGGTTCGCGATTGGGTTCGCCAGCACCGCCTACCTCAATGCAAAGTACGCCTTCCTGAGAGCCGCGGTCCCGAAGGGCCGGCTCGGCCGCGTCGTCTCGAACATGTACCTGTTTCCGGGAATCGCCGCCTCGATCGGAGCGCTGGTGATCGGCGACGCGGCCGGAAGCGGTGATCCCTGGATGGTCGGGATCCTGATCGCCGCAGGGTTCCTCGCGGCAGGGCTCGTGGGGCTTTGGATGCCTCAGGTCCGGGCCCTGCGCTACTGAACGACGGAGCCGCAGTGCGCTCGAAGCGACAGGCGAAAGTACATATTTCAATCCCAACTCCGCAACTTCGTGTCAGGTTCTCCATCCGACCGGCCCGGCGCCGCGACCCGCGTAGGAGCCCGGAGCACTGCAGCGGAACTGCGCGCCGCTCGCGTAGCGATCCAGAGCCCCGGCGAACGCCTCCGAGCCCGGATCCTAGAGCGGCTACGCGCCTCCGAAGCGAAAGGCGATGATCGCACCACCGCGCTTGCGTCCCTCTTCCCGCACACGGTGCTCCCCGCGTCGACCTACGACGATCTGGTCACGGCGCTCGTTTCGGGCGCCCACGTGCTCTTCTTTGGGCCCTCGGGTGCGGGCAAAACGAGCCTCGCGCGTGACGTCTGGGAGCTGTTCCCGAAGGAGGCATGGGTCGTCGAGGGATGCCCCGTGCTCGATCATCCGCTGAGCCTCGTCGACCCCGCCACCGCGCTCCGGTTCCCTCCGTGCCCGATCTGCGTGCGCCGTTTCTCTCCGTCCGGAGACCCGGGTTCGTTCGATCCTTCGTCGGTCGACGCGGCCAAGGTCCCGGCCGTGTACGGGCACCTAAGGGAAGGATTCGGTTTCGCTCGACTTCAGGGGAGTTCGGAGGTGTTCCCGGACCATCTGACGGGCAACGTGAACTTGCGCAAGCTCGAGGAGATCGGGGACCCCATGAGCCCGCTCGTCATGGAGCCGGGCAAGCTCCTCCAGGCGAATCGCGGGATCCTGCTCGTCGACGAGATCGGCAAGCTTCCCCTCGGTACGCAGAACGTGCTCCTGCAGGCGCTCCAAGAGGGCACGGTCACCCCCTCCAAGTCCCGGGAGACCTTCCCCGCGGCGTTCATCGCGGTCGCGACCTCCAACCTCTCCGACCTCGACAACATCAACGACCCGCTCTCCGATCGCTTGACGAGCCTGCACGTCGGCTACAACCCGCACCATGCCGACAACCGCCGGATTGTCGCAATCGGGCGATCCGAGGCGCTCAAGACCTACGTACCCGAGATCCTCGTCGACGCCGGCATCCGAGTCATCGAATCCTGGCGGCTGCGGTCGAGCGACGACAACCCGGATATCGGTGAGGTCGGATCGAACCGTACGCTCATCGACGTCGGTGCACGGACGTCGGCGATCGCCACGTTGAACGGCCGATCGATCCCAGGGCCGGAGGATCTCAAGGCCGGCCTCCTTCACGCGATGCGCGGACGGATCCGCGCCCGCAGCGGAGAGTCGTTCCAACAGAACGTGCGCCGCATCACCGAGTTCATCGATCAGTACCTCGATCCCGCGATCAAGCGCAGCGCGGGGATCTACTGGTGCCGGTTCTATCGCGGGGTGCTGAAGGAGAGCACCCCGGAGGGAGAGGCCGTGGTCGCGGAAGGGCGTCGGCTCCAGGACGATGCGGAGCTCCAGACCCAGCTCGCCATCACGGCGGGAACCTTTCCGCGGTTCCACCGCTTCCTCGGGTACGTCGCGGATCGCGAAGGAGCGGCCGGTCCACCGGGAAACGTCGAGGCGGCGATCGCGGAGTTCCGGCTGCTCGACCGCTACTCCCTCTTCTCCTGCAAGGAGGAGGCCGACGACGACGCCCCCCTCCGGTGAAGCGGTCGAACTTCCCGACTGCGAACGGTTCGTCGACGACGTCACCTCGGACGACCTCCTCGACGCGGTCGATTCGGACGCCCTCGCCCGCGCGCTCGCCGAGCATGGAGTAGCCGGCGCGCACGACCTCCTTCGACGCTCTGCGGATCGCGAAGGGGAGCTGGCCCGGCGGCTCGCACGCCTGCGAGAGCGCCTGCGCCGGCAGGCGGAGCGTCAGGCTCACCGAGTCTCCGACCAGTATGACCGCCGCCTGGAGGAGCTCCAGCTGGCCGAACACCGGTCGCAGGAGGAGATCGACCGCGAGATCGCCGCTCTCGAGGAGCGGCTGCGCGCGGCGCGGGCGGGCCGCTCGACGTTCACCTTACCGGAGTTCCTCCCCGACGTGACGGCGGCGCTCCTCGTTCCCGACGCTCCATGGAATCAGCCTCCTCCGCGACCGTCGATCTGGGAGCGGATCCGGGCGTGGTTCATCGAGTTCTTCGGACGTCTGTTCGGCCGCCGTGCGAAGGCGGTCCCCAAGAGAGAAGGACGCCGGATCCCCATCGCACGGCTCTCTCCAGACGGGAGAACGCTCGGACCGTCGGAGTTCGCCGAAGCGCTCTCCCAGTTGAGCCCGGAGGAGGGCCACGATCTCGGAGAGCGCGTCGCCGGGCGCCTCCAGCAGCAGGAACGGGACCTCGAACGGACCGCGGAAGCGAAGCGTCGCGACGCCGAATCTCAGCTCCGCCGGCTCGAGGAGGAGCGCCGAGAGGCCATGAAGCGGGCCGACAGCGCGGTCGACCGTACGGTCCGCGAGGCCGAGGAGCGACGGGTCGATCGGGAGCTGCGCGAGCGGGGGTTCGTGGCCGAACGCGGCGGCGAGCTCGTCGTGACGTACGGGCTGATCGAGCGGTTCGCGCGCCTTTTGCTCGAGGAGGAGCGACGTACGGCCCCCACGGACGTGCGATTCGCCCTGCAGGGGGGCGCCCCGACCGGAGTCTACGAGAAGGCTCGACTTCGCCAGTCGGTCGAGGTCGCGCACCTGGACGTATCGAGCTCGCTGCTCGCGGCGCGCCTCGCTGGGCAGAAGCACATCGACGAGAGCACGAGCTACGTCTACCGCGAGGCCACGGGGGAGAGCGTCCACGTCGTTCTCGCCTTCGATCGCTCGGGCAGCATGGCGGAGGGCGGAAAGCTCGAGGCGGCGAAGAAGGCCCTCCTCGCGCTCTACGTGGCGGTCCGTCGCAAGTATCCGGCGGCGACGATCGATGTTCTCGCCTTCGAGAACGAGGTCAAGGTTCTCGATCTGGTCGAGCTGTGGGAGTGCAAGCCCGGTGCGTTCACGAACACGGCCGAGGGCTTGGGGACCGCCTACCGTCTCCTCGCCAACTCGCGCGCGAGCCGGCGCGAGGTCTACTTCATCACCGACGGGCTCCCCGAAGCCTACACCGACGCGCTCGGGGTCGTCCACAGCGGTCGGCTCGACCTCGCCATGGATCAGGCGCTCGCGCGGGCCCGGGAGCTGGGCACGCTCGCCCCCCTGCGATTCTCGATGATCCTATTGAAATCCGACCACCCGGAGTACGAGGCCGCGGCCCGCGCGATTACGCGCACCCTGAACGGGGAATTGATCGTCACGGACCCGCAGCACCTGGGGGTCGAGCTCCTGATCCGCTGGACCCGCGGGACCGAGACCGTCCGGCGGGTGACCACGCCCGTACCGACCGTCGCGTCTCCCCGCACGTCGCCGTCTCCCGGCGCGGGACGCCGCCGCCGCGCCGACCGAAGGATGGGCGGGTAGCCCGCGCCCTCCGGGCGCCGCGACCGCCGGGCGAGGCGCGGGGGTGGCATTCCTGGATCTCCCGCTTCCCCGCGCGGTAAAGATCACGCATTTCCTCCCGCCGTCAATCTTTATCTTCCGAGACGGGCCTACTTCTCGGGGGCAGGGACGATGTCCGACTCTTCCGAGCAATCCCAGTTGCGCGAGCACCTCACCGACATCAAGAAGGCGATCCGCGGCCTGGGCCAGGACATCTCGGTCGAGATCCAGCATCTCGATCGGCGGATCGGCGAACTGAGCCAGCGCACCGGCATGGAGGCCGAACGCGCCGGCGGCGACTTCAAGCGCGACCTCACCAAGTTCGGACAGTCGATCGACGAGGGAGCCTCCCGCATCCCGGGCCAGGTCTCCCACGTCGGGCAGCGGATCGGCACGGGCGCGAAGCAGGTAGCGGATACCACCGCCTCGACGGTGGTCAAGACCGCGCACCGGGCCAAGGAAGGGACGCAGGACGTCTTTGCGAGGGCCGCGGGGGTCAAGCGGACCCCGATGCGGGAGTGGGCCGCTCCTCCGGACGACAAGGACCGTTAGCCGTCCCGGCGAGACGAAGGCGGCCGGACGGGGCGGGCGCGACGCGGGGAGCGGTCGCCGATCGAACGGGGACCCGCGAGTTCTCGACGAGCCCGGTCGCGAGCGACGGCGAGGTACTCCGGATCGATATCGAAGCCCACGAACGGGATTCCGAGCCGCGCGGCGGCCACGGCCGAGGCGCCGATCCCCACGAAGGGATCGACCCAACGCCGAGTTCGCCGCACGCCGTGGAGGCGAACGCACCACTCCGGCAGCTCCGGTGGAAACGTCGCCGGGTGGGGCCGATCCCGCGCGCGTCGCTGGATCGTCGGGTACGGCAGGAACCACGTGCTCCCGCGGCAGCGCATGGGTTCGCGCGGCCGGCGCCACCGCGCGATGTTGCTGGGATCTTGATAGGCGACCCCGATTGCGAGGCGGTCGAGGGGGACGTCGCCGCTCCGAGAGAAGTGAAAGACGTACTCCTGCGCGCTGTGCAGGAAGCGTTCCGAGCCGATCGGTTTGTAATGGCCGAGCGCGAGGTCGCGCTTGACCCCGCTCGTGCGGCTCGTAAACCGGCGATCGATGGCGATCGACTTGATCCAGTGGACGACGTTCTGCAGCGCGAAGCGGTGGCCGACCTCGCGGGCCACATCCCAAGCGAACCACGGATCGCGTGGAGGGCTACCGACGTTCAGGAAGAAGGAGCCTCGGTCGGACAGCACCCGGTCGACCTGAAGGACGAACGCGCGGATCCAGCCGAGGTACTCCGCCCGCGGCAATCGATCGCGATAGCGGCCGTAGCGGATCCCGAGGTTGTACGGCGGCGATGTCGCGATGACGTCGACGGAGCCGGGGGCGAGCCGGCGAGCGAGACCCTCGAGGCAGTCCTCGTTCCACAGGACGATCTCGCCTCGGCGGGGAAGTGGAAGGCGTGCGAACGGGCGGTCTCCCTTCGGGTCGGCCACGGGCCCTCTACGCGGCGGGGCCGAGCGTCGGGTCGACCCGGTCGATCCTCTCTGCCGCGGCGCGTGCATGCGCGAGGGCCCCGATCGGGTCCCGGTAGTACTGCGCGATCGCCTGCCCAAACTCCACGTACGTGAACGGCCGATCGGGCGAAGAACGGGCGGATCGGAGGCCCAAGAGCTCGAGAAGCTCCGCACGTCGGGCGAGCTCTCTCTCGACGTCGGCGAGCGCTTGGTTGCGTTCGCGCGCGATCCGATCGAGGACGTAGGACTGCCCCGTCGAGTGGAACCGGTCGGCGTCCGCATCCCAGACGTACGCCGCGTTCGTGACCAGTTCGCCGGTGTCGGAGTCAAGACCGACGACCTCGGTGATCGCGTGCACCCGCCGGGCGTGGTCCTCACCGAGCTGGATCTGCCGCTGGAGGACCACGAAGCCGAGCGCGCTGAACAGCGCCCGGGGCAGCGAGATCGGAGGATTCTCCATCCGGTGGACCATCGCCTCCACGTCCTCGGCGTGGAAGGTGGTCAGGCAGGTCTTCCCCGTGGCCATCGCTTGGAAGACGATGTACGCCTCGGGCCCGCGCACCTCGCCGACCGTAAGGTACTGGGGGCGCTGGCGCAGCGCGGTCGACAACAGGTCGAACATGTCGACCTCCCCCGGGGACTTTCCCGTGGTCGGGTTCGTACGGCCGACGCCGGAGCGCGTGACGAGCGCGACCCAGTTCTCGTGGGGCAGGTTGATCTCGCGCGTATCCTCGATCGAAACGATCTTCATATCGGGAGGCACGAACGACAGGAGCGCGTTCAGGGTCGTCGTCTTGCCGCTGGCCGTCCCGCCACAGATCATCCCCGATCGGCCGCTCTCGACCGCGAGCCAGAGGTACGCCATCGGCTCCGCCCCCAGGGTCCCGAGGCCGATCAGATCGACTGGGGTGAGCGGCCGTTCGCGGAACCGGCGGATCGTGAACGAGCTCCCGCGGGAGGTCACGAAGGTGCCCAAGGTTGCGTACAGGCGGGCGCCCTCGGGAAGGGCCGCCTCGAGCATGGGAGAGGCAGCGGAGAGGTGTCGCCCCGAGCGCTGGGCGAGCCAGACGACGAACCGGTCGAGCTTGAGCGCCGTCGGGAAGCGAATGGTCGTACGGATCGATCCGTGGGCGCGGTGGTGCACGTAGATCGGGATCCCGGCGCCATCGCACGAGATGTCCTCCACGGCGGGATCGTTCATGGGCACGTCGATCGGTCCGTATCCCAGGGTGTCCCGCTCGAGGTAGTACGCAAGTCGCGCACCCGCCTCCGCGGAAAGTGCCGGGGCCACCGACCGGATGCAGGCGAGAGCCAGGGGGCGGAAGACCCGTCGTCGGGCTTCGGGATGCGGATCGACCCCGGTCGGGAGCTCGTCGATGAGCCGATCGAGTACGCTGCGGAGGGTGGCGGCCTCGGTCTCGGAGAGGACCGGTTCGACCACCTCGTACTCATATTCCTCGGTGGCCGCGCGGTAGGTCACTCTCGCCTCTCCCCACTCGGGTCCGGACGCGAGATGCGCCTGGGGAGTCTCTTGCCCGCTCGGGGGCGCGCGCCCGGTCGCTTCCGACCCCTTCGATGGCGGTTCGATGAGGCTCATGCTAGCTCGTCCCGCCTACGATCGGGACGATGAATCGCATCACGGTCCATCCGATCGCGAGAAGGATCGTCACGTTGAGGAATCCATCCACGAGGCGCCCACGGTACAGGATCCCGGCGACCATCCCATCTCCCACCGCATGAACGATGACCGCGACGAGCAAGGCGAGCGAGAGGGTCGCGACCAACGGGGCGGTAATCCCCAGCCCGCTGTACACGGCCCCGAAGGCCCCCGGGTTGGCCGTCAGCATCTGCGGCAGGAACACCGCCGCGAGCACGTAGATCGTGACGAGGAAGACACCGAATGCGAGGTAGACGACCGCCACGTATGTGAGCATCGACGCTCGGCGACGCTCGACGGCGAGCTGCTCGGTCCGGGTGTCGTGCGCGACGCGCGTGAGCACGTCCCCATAGTTCCCGCCGGCCGCGTGGGCGCGGATCAGGATCGCGACAGCCTTGCGGACGATCGGCGTCGGGACCCGGTGCGCGAAGCGCTCAAGCGCGGTCGAGACCGGGACCCCCCATTCGATCTGGGCCGCCATCTTCCGGATCTCGGGGGTGAGGGGACCGTAGCGACCGGCAGCGGCGACGGTGATCGCCTCGGGCAAGGTCCGGCCGAAGCGTCCGGACTCCGCCACGTCCCGCAGGAAATCCGGGAGGCGACTCTCGAGCCCTTCGACACGATGGAAGCGAATCGCGCTCGCAACGCCGTACGGGCCGAGGAGCGCAAGGAGGCCCAAGACGAAGAAGTCCACGACGGGGTTCCACCGGAGCCCCTCCCCCGGACGCAGCTGGATCGAAAGGATCCCGGCCGCATTGAAGATCGCTACAATCCACATCCCCAAGGCGACCGTGGCGCCGATGTACAGGATGTGCCGATCCCGCACCGCCTCCTCGGCCACAACGTACGGCGTCCCGGAACGGAGCGCACGGCGTCCCGTCCAGGCGAACGGGGCGTCCTCGGCGCTCACAGTCGCTCCGAGAGGGCGTGGGAGATCACTCCGAAGGCGAGCTGGGTGGCCGGGATCAGACCGAGCACGGTCGCCCAGAGGATCAGGATCAGCGCGGGGTTCGTCCCGTCGACCATCGAGAAGACGGCGAGGATTACGATCAGGAACAGCGGGAACGCCACGGCTACGGTCACGAACGCCTCGGCGAAGATCCCCATGCGCTCGAGCCCCTGCTGGCTCGAGATCGCTCCTTCCCGCTCGTACTGTTCGGACTTGTTCAGGAAGTACGGCTTGAGATCGCCGCCGCTCTCGGCCGTGGCCACGACCCCCTGGAGGAACTCCTGGAACCGGCGGGAGGGGCTGCGACGCGCGGCGCGGTGCAGGGCCGTGAGGATGTCGGTCCCCAGAAGATCGGTGTCCCGCGCGATCCAGGTCGCCTCCTCCGCGACCTCTCCGTAGAGCGGCTGCTCTGCGAGCTCGCGGAAGATCTCATCGACGCGGACGTCGGCGCAGCTCATCGCGCTGACGAAGTTCACCGCGGAGGAGAGCTGACGGTCGATCGCTTGCCCCCGCTGCCGGGCGCGGCTCGCCGGTTCGAAGGAGAGGGCGAGATACGTGAGCGCGGTGCCGGCGAAAGCGACGAGGGCGCCGAGGACGATCGCCAGCGAGACCGGCTCGCCGACGGAGAGCCGCCAGAACAGGATCCCGCCGAGGGCGATGCTCGCAGCGGCCCCGACGAGCGTCCCGGCGACTACGAGAGCGAGATGCTCCGGGGCCGTCCGCCCGATGTGAGCTTGCAGAAGCTTCTGATCCAGCGCCTCATTCGGCGGCGCGCGGGCGGCACGACGGCCGAAGACCTTCCAGGCCCAGCGTTCGAACGCGGTGAGCCGTGGCCGTTCGCGCCCTCGAGCCGACGCGATCGGCTCGATCGTCGGATCGGCGATGGCCGGGGTCACGGTCGCTCCCCTCCGGGCGAGGCGCGCTCGATGCGCTCGAGAAGGGCGCTGGGGTCCCGGTAGTATTCCGCGATCGGGTGCCAGAGTTCTCGGTAGTCGGTGATCCGTTGCCCGACGAGGTAGCGGATCACCCGGACCCGTCGCTCGAACTCGGCATGCATCTCCTCCATGGAGCGGTGCGTTGCGACCGCCACTCGATCGAGCAGGTAGGAGTGGCCCTGGAAGTGGAACGAATCCGTCGCCGGGTCCCATTCGTAGACAGGGTTGGTGACGAGCTCGTTGGTCTCGGGTTCGAGGCGGACGATCTCGACGATCTGGAGGAGCCGACGCACGGTCCCGCGACTCGTCTGGACCTGGGCCTCGACCGCGACCTGCCGCAACGAGGACAGGAGCACGCGCGGGACGTGGATGGGGGGATTCTCGAGCCGTGCGACCATGGAGCGCACGCTGTCGGCGTGCATCGTGGCGTACGTGGCGTGCCCGGTCGCCATCGCCTGGAACATCGCGTAGGCCTCGCGACCGCGCACCTCGCCGACCAGGATGTGGCTCGGACGCTGGCGCAGCGCCGCCCGGACGAGATCGAACATGTCGATCTCCCCGAGGCTCTTGCCGTCGGGCCCGCGGTCCCCGATCCCGTCGCGGGTCGCCGTCGCGACCCAGTTCTCGTGCGGGAGATGGAGCTCGCGCACGTCCTCGATCGAGACAATCTTCGCGGAGGGAGCGATGAACACGGCGATCGCGTTGAGCGTGCTGGTCTTCCCGGCGCCGGGCCCTCCGCAGACGATCAGCGACTCGCCATGCTCAGCGCCGAGCCACAGGTAGGCGAGCATCTCCTCGTTCGCGGTGCCCGAGAGGACGAGGTCGACCGGGGTGAACGGTCGGTCGCGGAACCGGCGGATCGTGAAGCTCGCTCCGCGGCTCGTCACCTCCCGGCCGTACGTCGCCTGGACGCGGTGGCCCTCGGGGGTGGTCCCATCGAGGATCGGCCGCGCGACGCTGAGCGATCGCCCGCACCGCTGTCCGAGCAGGAGAACGAAGGAGTCGAGCGCGCGTTCCTCGGGAAAGCGAACGTTCGTGGGGATCGATTCGTAGCGCGCGTGGAAGACGTAGAGGGGGACACCGACGCCGTCGCAGGAGATGTCCTCGACCTCGGGATCGCGCATCATCGCGTCGATCGGCCCGTACCCGAGGGCATCGCGCACGAGGTCATGGACGATCCGTCCCCGAGCGTCGCGCTCGAGCGTGCGGTGGTGGGAGTCGAGATACTCCTCGGCGATCCACCGTACGCGCTCGACCCGCTCGCGCGGTGGCCGAGGGCGGTGCTCACCGGGGAGGATGTGGGGAAGCGCCGCGCGCAGTTCCTCGGCGACGTGCCGTTCCTCCGAGGAGAGCGCCGCCTCGAGCACCTCGTATCGGGGGGTCTCGGTCGCCCGGTCGAGCAGCACCCGGACGGCACTGTAGGGTGGATCGATCGCTGTCCGTTGCAGCTCTCGTTCGCCGGCGGAGGAATCGAGGGCGGACGGCACCAGGATCGTTCGACCCGCTCCGCTCATCGCTTCCCCTATGCGGATCCGGAGCCGACTGCGATGTCGATCTCGGCGAGATAGAGCGTGCAGAAGCTTACGGAGGTGAGGGTCAGGAGCACCGTTCCGGCGCAACCGGCCGTGGGGCCGCTCAAGGTGTAGCCGCCGGGGGCGATTCCCGAGACGGAGAGCGCGTTCGCGAGGTAGGCCTCCCAGGCGCAGGCGTAGACCGAACCGATGCGCAGGGTCACCCCGAAGGACCCGGCCGACCCGTTGGCCCCGAAGAGGCCCTGGGTCGTGATCACCGAGCGGGCGAGAAGGGTGCTGGTCACGGGCTGGGTACCCGGGGCGCTGGTGCTCCGCTGGGCCCCGACCGTGTTGAGGAGGACGAGGGCGAGGGAGGTGTTCCCGGGCACGTGGCGGAGCGAGAACAGCGGAGAGAAGGCGATCGTGGGGCCGGCTCCGCTCGGGACCCGGATGACGGCGTCGTTCTGGAAGGCGAGCGTCTCGGGGCTCGCATAGCGGTTCGGGAGGTTCATCGTGAGGGTCCCGGTCGACACGTTCTGCACGTACGAGACCGAGCCCGCGCCGGCCGAGATTGTCAGATTCGCGTAGGAGGTGCCACCGCCTCCCGTGAAGACGAGCGATCCCTGGGTCGGGCTCGCCAGGACGGGGACCCCCGAGCTGCTCAGCGAGAACGGGACGGAATAGACGGGGGAGGCCCCGAGGGAGTACTGGAGATCGACATCGGCCTTGAACGAGGCCATCGACATTTCGCCGCTGTTGATCCAGGAGGTCTCGTTCTGCCCCATCCAGACGGGGATCGTCTGGGTCAGGAACACTCCGAAGATCGTGAAGAAGATCACGACCACGAGCAACGCCCCGATCACCGTCGCCACGCCGCGCCGGGACCGGCGCAGGTGGCGAAACCGGCGATACCGACGTCTCTCGCGTGCGAGGTTGCTGCCCCCCATGGGGGTGGCCCGGCTCGGACCCTCCGTCCTAGCAAGCGAATCGACCCGATGCCGGTTATAAATACGTAAGGCGGGAGTGGAAGCGCGATTCTGGCCCCAGCGCTAGATTTTTCTTGCCTGCGGGCCTATCCGAACCGTTTCAGATGCCGGTTCAGGAGATCTCGCTCACGCTGCCGAACCGGCCCGGTGCCCTCGCTGGGGTTGCCCGCGTCCTCGCGAAGGAGCGCATCAATCTCGCGGCGATCAGCGTCGACTCCACCCCCAGTCGCGGCCGGGTCCGTCTCATCGTCAGCGACCCGGAGCGAGCCTATCGGCTCCTCTCGGAGGCCGAGTACGAGGTCGAGCTCCGCGAGATGCTCGTGATCCGCCTCGAGGACCGGGCGGGAGTGTTTCTCAAGGTCTTGGAGATCCTCGCGCAGGAGAAGATCAACATCCAGAACGTAGCGATCCTCCTCGCGCGCGACAACGGTCGCGCACTGGTCGCGCTCTCGGCGACCGACCTCGGACGGGCGCGCAAAGTTCTCCAGCAGGCGGGCGTGATCTCCCCGTATGCCGAGCAGCTGGTCAGCAACGCCGACCTGGTCGCCGCGGTACCCACGATCCCCACGGAATCGGTCGGGTTCCTCATGTGAGGACCCTTCCCGCGCAAGCCTCTTGTGCGGGCGCTCTTCCTCGACCGTAGCGCGGTTGTGGTCTAGTGGTTAGGACGGTAGCTTCCCAAGCTACCTACTCGGGTTCAAATCCCGACAACCGCATCCCACCCCGGATCGAACGACCTTCCGGTCCCTCCGGCGAGCGCCCCCTGGAGGGCGCATAGGGTTTGGAGGTCAGTAGGTGGAGATCACAACCAGAACTCCTTGCCGTCACGGAACATCGCGACCCGGCCCCAAGGAAACTTCTCGGGCGGCTGGGGCAATTCGAAGAGCTTCTTCTACCTCCGGCCATGGACGGACAGGGTCGGCTCATTCGGGACGAGCAGGATGCCCGAGTTTCCGAGCTCCGACTTCTTCAGCTTGCGTCCGGGCCCCCTCGCAGAGGTGGAGCTAGAGCCTCCCTCGGGGCATCGGTCGTGGTCATCCAGTGCTCCTTGTCCTCATCCCGGACCCGGAACCCGAGCTTCCCGACGGACCACTTCGCGGCCTTCTTTCGGTCCCGGGCTGCGAGCGACACTGACGTCCGCACGAGCGCCATGCATCCCCTTGGATCGGAGCCGATCCCGAGGAGCTTCGCCGTTCGCCACCGGTCGAAGGGCCCACCGGGCGCGCCCTCCGAGAACCGCACGGGTTCCCGGAGTCCCGGCTGCCTGACTCGAACAGGCGACCTGAGGATGTCCACGGGGGCCGCCGGAATACCGGCAGTCTCACCTACAGTCCCCCGCTCTACCACTGAGCTAAG
This sequence comes from Thermoplasmata archaeon, assembly GCA_035532555.1. Classification (NCBI taxonomy): domain Archaea; kingdom Methanobacteriati; phylum Thermoplasmatota; class Thermoplasmata; species Thermoplasmata archaeon. The sequence continues at coordinate 131,109 of DATKQS010000009.1, forward strand.
CCGGGACGGGAACGACGAGCGGGGGTCGGCCTATAAAACTTGGCGTGCTGCCGCGTTCGAGGCGAGCGGAATGCGGATGCTCGAGCATCGACGCCACGGCCAGCGTCTCCCGGGAGGGACGCATCTGAGCGCCGAGGGGGTCCGGAAGGCCCGCATCGTCGGCAATTCGATCGGGCCGTTCTACCGGGTCGTCACGTCGCCTCGGCCGCGCGCGATCGAGACCGCGGTAGCGATGGGCTTCGCGGTCGACTATGAGATCCCCGAGCTCGCCCGCTTCCCGGAGGACCTCGAACCGACCGCGGGGGCCACCGCGGGCGAACAGATCCCCTTCGATGCCTGGGCCCGGGAGATCAAGCACAATCCCCGCCTGAAGGAGTACGCCGAGACGCAGGCATTCCTTTGGCGCTCGGCGTTGGACGACGTGCCCGATGGCGGGCACGTCCTCATGATCTCCCACGGCGGGATCATCGAAGTGGGCGCCCTCGGCGCCGACTTCGAAGGGGCACGCGGTCTGGGAGATGGGTTGCACTACCTCGAAGGCGTCCGCCTCGAGTGGACCGGCACGAAATGGGGCCGGATCGAGCGCGTGCGGAGCGACGACGGGCCTTAGCGGAGGGCCGCGTGCAGTCGCGCGGCGACCTCCGCCGGCGTCCCCGCTGCGTCGATGGGTCGTAGGCGTCCCCGCCGTCGGTAGAAATCGAGCAGAGGGGCGGTCTGCTCCGTGTACACTTTCAGCCGGACGGCCACGGCTTCCGGCCGATCATCGGGCCGCTGAATGAGCTCCGTGCCGTCCCGATCGCATCGTCCCGCGACTCGCGGGGGTTGGGTCTCGAGATTGTACACGGTGGTGCACTTCGGACAGATCCGACGTTGGCTGAGCCGGGCGACGAGGACATGGGACGGGATCTCGAAGGAAACGACGATCTCGCTGGGGGCGATCCCTTCGAGAGCCTCGGCTTGAGGGATGGTACGGGGGAACCCATCGAGGAGATAGCCGGAACGCGCATCGGGTGCGGCGAGCCGCTCGGCCAGCATCTTCAGCACGAGGGCATCGGGGACGAGGCGGCCGGCGTCCATGAAGCCGCGCGCCTCCCTCCCGAGCACGGTTCCCGCGGCGACCGCCGCTCGCAGGATGTCGCCGGTGGATAGGTGGGGGATCCCGAGCTCCTTCGCGAGCGCGGCCGCCTGCGTGCCCTTGCCCGCCCCTGGGGGCCCCAGGAACACGATACGGTGCACGCCCGCGTCCATCGGCTCTCGGCTAAATGCGTTGTGGCCGGGGGAGATCACTCCACCCGGCTTCCGTCGAAGGTCCGGCCTTCGATCGCGCGCTCGAGGTTGGCGAGATCGCGCCCCTGGACGATGGCGAGCGGGATCTTCGCGCGCGCCAGGACGTTGACAGCGAGATGATCGAATGGGAACTGCTGGCCCGCGGCCGAGGACGCCCCGGCGTGGACCATCTCGCGGAACCTCTCCCAAGAGAGCCGTTCCACCCTCTTCGCGGTCGGGTGCGTCCGTGGATCTCGATCGTAGATCCCGTCGACGCTCGTCGCATTGATGATCCGGGCGGCCCGAAGTCTCACGGCGAGCAGCGCGGCCACGCCGTCGGTCGTGTGCCCCGGCTCGGTGCCTCCCATGACCACGAGGGGCCCCCGCTGGATCTCGTGCACCGCCGCGGCGACCGTCGTCGGGGGGTGGGCCGGCGTCGGGGGCCCGATGCGTCCGGCCAACAGGCGTGCGTGCAGACGGGTGACGTCGATACCGATCTCGTCCAGTTCGACCTCCGTCAGTCCGAGCTTTCGCCCCAATTCGATGTACTGGCGAGCCGTCGAACCTCCGCCCGTGGTGACGCCGATCGGTCGGCGCTTGCCCGCACGGCGTAGCAGCGTCGCCAGCCCATCGAGGTAGTGCGCGTCGTCCTCCCCGGTCCAGATCACGGAACCCCCGATCGAAATCACGACCGGTGCGGAGGAAGGGGACCCCATCGCACGGTCGAGCCGTGGCGACACTTTACCGTTGCCGGGAGAGGAGAGATTCAAGAGCGCGGGAGCCGTGGGCGCCGGAGGATGGGCGATTCCGGCGATGCGGCCAAAGCCGCCGCCGCCCGCTCCGCGGTCGCGCGCCTGACCCCGGGACGAGTGGCGTTGGGGACCGGCTCCACCGCGGCCTGGGCGGTGAGGACGATCGCCGAACGGTTCCCCAAGGGACGCGGTTTCGAGTTCGTGTGCTCCTCCCACGCTACCGAGGACCTCGCCCGATCCCTCGGGCTCCCGGTCCGGGGCCTACGCGAGGACGATCGGTTCACCGTCATGGTCGACGGAGCCGACGAGGTCAGCGAAGCGCTCGATCTGACGAAGGGCGGAGGCGGCGCGCTCTTCCGAGAGAAGCTCCTCGCCGTTCTCTCCGAAGAACTGGTCATCATGATCGACCCGAGCAAGCTCGTCACCCGGCTCGGAGAGAAGGCTCCGATCCCTGTGGAAGTGGTCCCGTTTGCGCGCGGAGTGCTCGCCGAACGGTTCCGCAAGCAAGGGTACCAAGTCCAGCTCCGCACGCTCCGCGAGGGAGTGCCGTACGTCACCGACAACGGCAACGAGATCCTCGATCTGCGTCCCCCCCGGCCCCTCGAGGATCCGCGGGCGACCGCGGCCGAACTCCGTGCACTGATCGGAGTGGTTGAGACCGGTCTGTTCCCCGGGATGGCCCACCGGGTCGTGATCGGCCACTCGGACGGCCGGGTGGAGGAGCGGATCGCCTCGGCCGGGGTGCGTCGGCGTTAAACGGACCGGCGTTTCGCGAGGGCACCCATCGAAGGAATCAGAGGTACGGTCATGCAAGGGAAGTTCGTTCGGACCCGGGTCGACAACGGGGTCGGCTACATCGAGATCGCGAAGCCGAAGGCCAACACCTACGACCTCGAGATGATGCACGAGGTCGACGCGGCCCTCGAGGAGCTGCGCTTCGACGACCCCGCAAAGGTGATCGTGCTCACGAGCACCCTCGCGGGATTCTTCAGCGCCGGCGCCGATATCGAGATGCTCAAGAAGAGCCAGCCGGACTTCAAGGCGATGTTCTGCCTCTTCTGCCAGGAGACCCTGAACAAGTTCGCGCAGACCCCGAAGGTCGTCATCGCGGCGCTCCCCGGTCACACGGTCGGCGGCGGCCTCGAGATCGCGCTCGCCTGCGATCTACGCATCATGGCGAAGGACTCCGGGAAGATCGGTCTGCCCGAGGTAAACCTGGGGGTGCTCCCCGGGACAGGTGGAACGCAGCGCCTTCCCCGCCTCATCGGTAGCTCCCGCGCGCTCGATCTGATGATCACAGGCCGGCTCCTTAGCCCAGACGAGGCGCTCGCGATGGGGCTCGTCAACTACGTCTATCCCAAGGAGACGTTCGCCGCGGATGTCCAAGCGTTCGCGAGCGGACTTGCGCACGGTCCCTCCCGCGCGATCAGCCTGATCAAGCGCTCGGTCCAAGAAGGGGTCGAAATGCCCCTGAGCTCCGGTCTCGCCCTGGAGCGGGAGCTGCAGAACCGCCTCTTCGTCACCGAGGACGCCAAGGAAGGGATCGCCGCCTACCTCGAAAAGCGCAAGCCCAACTTTAAGGGGCATTGATCGATTGAGTCGACGCGAGGAGCACGCGATGCACTCACCGACCTCTCCAGGACCGGAGCCGCACGCCGCGGCGCCGGCGGCGAACGTCTCCAAGATCATCCAGGAGGGCGGGACCGTCGAGCCCGTCCGCGAGATCCTCTGGGGCTCGTCCGCGGGAGTTCGCAAGTACGAGACGGGGGAGGAGCTCCCTGGCGACATGCGCAAGCTCGTCATTCGGCTCATGGTGGTGCAGGCCGACACCGAGTTCGCATCGATCCAACAGCACCGCCCCTGGCTCGACTCGGCCCCGACGCTCGAGGATCGCTGGATCGAAGCCCGCATTGTCGCGGACGAAGCGCGCCACGGACTCCAGGCGTGCCGCGTCCTCCGCGACTTCGGTGAGGACGGCCAGAAGGACATCGACGAGCTGTTGACGAAGCGCGAGGGCGAGCACAAGCTCGACGCGTTCAACATGAAGTTCGAGCGCTGGAGCGATGTCGGCGCGTTCACCTGCCTCGTCGACCGGGTCGGCGTCTACCAGCTCCGCTCCTTCCAGGAGTGCTCGTACGGCCCGCTCGCGCGCGCGATGCCCTTGATGCTCTCCGAGGAACAGCTCCACCTCAACTTCGGGTTCAGCGTGCTTCGCCGGATGGCGCAGTACGGACCGAAGTACTCGGGCTCGAAGGACGAGGCCCAGGCCGCGGTCAACAAGTGGTACCCGCGTGCCCTCGACATGTTCGGGCACTCCAATTCCGACACGAGCCGGCGAGCGATCGAGTACGGTCTCAAGCGCTGGACGAACGAGGAAGCGCGCGAACGGTACATCCACGAGGTCACGCCGCTCCTGACCTCGATCGGGCTTCAGGTGCCGGCGGCGGACTTCGACCGCCACATCCACTAGGCGAGACGCCGCCCGCCCGGTCCCGGCCGGAGCAAGAGCATCCGGCGAATGCCGGGGATCCTCGAGAGGCGGCGCCGCACCCGGGGCGCGTCCGGTGCGAGCAGGAAGACGTGCAGGTGGGCGCCCGCATCATGGGTGTACGCGGCCACGGGCCGCCCTTCCTCATGGTTGAGCCCGCGCACCTCGGAGATGATCGCCCGCGAGGAGACCGTAAGGTAGTCGAGCGATGGCACCGTCGTTTCGCAAACGTTGCGGAAGCTATCGCATTCCTCCATCACGAGGGGAAACAGGGTCGGTGCATCTCGATCGTGGATCGCCCGGGTCATTCTTCGGGTCCGAGCCGGCAGCTCGCGTTGACGCTGGGGGAAGTACGGGGAGGTATGTACCGAGGTCTGCATCGCATCGGCCGAGCGCACGGATTTCGTCGGAGCGGCGTCGATGAGCACGACGAGATCGCGAAAGGACGGCCAGTACCGCGGTGGGTGCAGCGTCCGCGCGTAGCAGTCTCGGCCGTCCGAGCGCGTGCCGGCGCGCCACTCCACGAACCCTCCGAAGATTGAGCGCGAGGCACTGCCCGATCCGTAGCGGGCGAGCTGGGAAAGCGCCCGGTCGCTCAGATCGAGACCCGCCGCCGCCGTGCTCGCTCCCGCGAGCGCCGCGAAGCCGCTCGCGCTGCTCGCCATGCCGCTCGCCGTGGGGAAGTTGTTGGTCGAGCGGACGAGCGCGTGCGTCGGCGTGTGTGCGATCGCCCGCACTCGATCGAGAAAGGCGGAGACCGCCGAGAGCGGTCCGCCGCGCTGGAGCGTCCCGTCGAGGACGAACCGATCCTCCGATAGAGCTCGATCGAACACCACCGTCGTGCGGGTCCGGAGCCGATCGAGCGTGACCGAGAGCGACGAATTGTACGGGAGGGCGAGCTCCGGATCCCGGACGCCCCAGTACTTCACGAGGGCGATGTTCGGAGCGGCTTCGTACGTCGCCCGACCCGGGATTTCCCTCGCCATGCGCTCCTCCCCGAGGACGGCGCGCAGTACTTATCCACCACGGCGCCTCCTACGGACGATGGCGCGTCCCCCCGCGACACCGCGGCCCGTGGCGTACCGCTCTCCACGCGATCTCGCGCGTGCGAACCGCCTCGGGGGGTTCCACCAAACGGTGGGATTCCTCATCGACGCCGAACAATCCGGGGTCGGCTACTGCACGGTCGCCGGGACGGTCGACCAGCGGCACCTGAACATCAACGGGGTCGTGCACGGAGGGGTCTATGCCACGATCCTCGACACCGCGATGGGAGGGGCGGTGGTCACTACCCTCGGGGAAGGCGAGACGACTGCGACCACCTCACTCTACGTGGAGTTCCTACGAGGGGCCCGCGAGGACGCCGTGCTCCGGGCCCGAGGCGACGTGCTCCGACGGGGCCGCCACCTTGCGTTCGTCGAGGGCAACCTGTACGACGCAGAGGGGCACCGGCTCAGCCAAGCGCACGGCACTTGGTACATATGGTCGGCGGAGGAGCGGCCGTCCTCGCGCCGGGGCGCCCCTACGCCCGCTTCCCGCCGATCCGGCGGGCGAAGTTCTCGGCGATCGTGAGCATTTCGAGCCCCTTCGCTGCCCCCCGTGCCCCTTCCGGGAACGGGTTCGCGGCGAAGAACGCACGGACCTCCTTATCCCGCCCGAGTCCCAGAACGGGGATGAGCGGGTAGAGGACCTCGGGCATGAACCCGGTCCCCCGGAAGAACTCGTTCAGCTCGGTGACGTGGGCTTGGAGCCACTTCCATGTGATCTCCCGGGACGGGCGGTTGAGGCCGGCGTGGATGATGACGGTCCACACGTGGCCGCGATTGATCTCCCCCCGCAGGGCCCCATCGAGCGTCGCCTCGACGAGCCGGGGGGCGGCGCTCCAGCTCAGCGCGTTCTCGAGTCTCGCCGCCTCGCCCTCGGGCGGGTTCTGCGAGAGCCGTTGGCGGATCTCACGATGCGCGAGGTCCCCTTCGGTGCGCGAGCGCCCGATCGCCACGGCCCCTCGAAGGTCGGGATCGAGCCGCTCCCACTCGACGAACAGCTCGGAAAGTTCCCGGGCGAAGCCCGGATCGAGCATGGCGCGGGAGAGGGAGAGGCTCTCGCGGAGCACCCCGGTGCCGGCGGGCTCCTCGGGCCGAGCGCGCGGACCGATGCGATGGAACTGATCGGCGAGGTAGGATCGGGCGAGGTCGTTGACCTCGACCGCATCGGGAGCGTACAGCCCGAAGGCGCGCAACGCCGAGCTCACCGAAGCGACGACCGGGTAGTCGACGCACGAGGACAGGGCGCGCGCGAACCGTGCGTAGGTCTCGAACGGAACCTCTCCAGAGAGGACGAACGCGTACAGGTCTTCCATGACGATCCACTTCTCGGCCATCGATCGCTCGACGAACGTGGACAGGAGCCGATCGTACAGCGTCGGGTCGTAGAGGACGCGGTAGAATCCCGTGGCCCCCCGATTGAGATGGACGGAGGCCGTTGCGGGCACCGGTAGCATGTGGCGCTCCGAGTCGAGCCGCACGCGTTCGGTCCGACCATCGACCTCGATCACCATGGGGATCATCCAGACGCCGGGCGCGTGCACTCCGTCCAACCGGTACCGGCGCTGACGCAGTTCGAGGCCGCCCGAGACCCCACGCGCCTCCACGACCGGTAGGCCGGCTCGCTCGATCCAGGGCCCGAGGATCTCCGGGATCGGCTGCCGCGACGCTTCGCCGAGGGCCTCCCACAGATCGCTCGTCCGGGCGTTCTGCCACTTGTGGCGAGTCAGGTACTCGATGACCCCACGGCGGAACGTCTCCTCCCCGAGGTAGGCCTCGATCATGCGGAGGACGCTCGCCCCCTTCCCGTAGCTGATCGCGGGATCGAAGACCTGGTTGATCTCGTCCGGCTCGACGACCGGCACGCTCACTGGGACCGTGGAAGTCAGAGAATCGCTGCGCAGCCCGGGTCCCATGAAGATCATGAAGAACTCGTTGATCGCCTGCAGCTCCGGGTCGAGCCGATCGACCATCTTGAGCGCCATCAGAGTCGCGAAGCTCTCGTTCAGCCAGATGTCCGTCCACCACTGCATCGTCACGAGGTTCCCGAACCACTGGTGGGCGAGTTCGTGCGCGATGGTGTCGAAGGTTTGGCGCCGGTCGAGCGTTCCCGAGCGCTCCGTGACCAGGAGCCGCATATCGCGGAAGCTGATCGCTCCCCAGTTCTCCATCGCTCCGAACGGGTGCTCTGGGACCCCGATCAGGTCGAGCTTGGGGAGTGGGTACTCGATCCCGTAGTACTCCTCGAAGGCCCGAAGGAGGCGGCCCGTGACCGAGAGTGCGAAGGCGGCGGCCGGTCCGCTTCCCGGAGCGGTCACGACCGCGATCGCGACGCGCCCGGACTTGTCCTCCGCCCGTTCGAACGTTCCAATCCCCACGAAGAAGAGGTACGTTGCCATCGGCGGAGTAGGGGCGAACTTCCAGAGGCGACGCGCACCATGCGTCGTGACCTTCTCCGGAAACGTGTTCGAGACGACCTCCTGGGCTGCATCGGTCGTGATGCTCGTCCGGAAGCGCGCCTTGCGATCGGGCCGATCGAAGCAGGGGAAGATCTTGCGCGCCCCCGTCGCCTCGCACTGGCTGACGAGCGCGTAGCCGCCCGCGAACTTCGACCGGTAGAGTCCCATCATGTTCGCCGGATCGACGACGCCATCGAACTCGACCCGGACCCGGGCCCGTGGACCCGGCCGAGGAATTGCGATGTGCAGGCTGTTCGTCGCGCGGTCCACATGGTGGGTCGCGGGGAGGCCCTCGACCCACGCCCCACGGATCTCCAGGCGATCGCAATCCAGCGAGATCCGCTCCGGGGCCGGAGCGATGTCGAACTCGATGGTTCCCGTCCAACGCTGATCGGCAAAGTCGACGTCGAGGTGCAGTCGGTACTCGTCCACCTGGGGCGGCTCGGCCTGTCCGATCATCGGTGTTCCGTGTCCCCACCGGACCCCCGGGGCCCGGCGAGTTCTACGGGCGGGTGCAGCGCCGGGGCGGGATGATGATTTCGATGGGCGTCGCTCGCGCTCGGGTCCGCCGCGCGCCGTTCCGTACGTCCCAGGATAGGAACGCGACCACATCGACATCGATTGGGTGAGCGAGACCGTCTCCCGGCGGGCGGCCGGGAAAATCCGGTCGGAAGCGATGATGCACCAACCGGGCCCAGCGCTCGAGGCGGAGAACCCGAAGGCGGTCTACGTTCGGGACCCGGACGGCGTGCGGCTCGAGCTGTTCGAGACCATGGGCGCGCCGGCGAGAATCGACGCGCGACGGTACTGAAGCACCCGACGCACGCCCCGGGCCGCCTTTCCTCCGCGGAGCCCATCCGCTTCCATGAACGTTAAATAGCGTGCCTCGGTGGACCGTTCGGCTGACGGTCAAAGCGGTGGGGAAACACCCGGTCCCATTCCGAACCCGGCAGTTAAGCCCACTGGCGTTCCGCGAGGTACTGAAGTGCGCGAGCCTACGGGAAGCGCGGAAAGCTGTCAGCCTCTCCCCGGGTCCCGGGGATGTACGCTTCTCTAGCCGGTCGGGCATAGAGAGGCCGCGATCGGCTCCTCTACGTAGGAGGATCGAGAGCGCGCGAGAGACGGGATGACCGGGAATCCGGGTGCAACGGCTCCCGCCTCGGAACCATACGACAACTCCCTCAGCCGCCAAGAGCAGAAGGGGCTGCATCGCTTTCGGATGGGTGCGTGGGCCGGCTTCGTCGGAGCGGTAGCTGCGATCGCGCTTCCCGCCGCGTTCCTCTGGCTCGCGGCTTACAACCCCGGGGGCATCTTCACCTTCGACTCCACCTTCCTGCAGTACGCCAACTGGCTCCTGATCGCCGGCGCCCTGCTGTTCCTGTTATCCCTGATGATGTACCGGTGGGGATTCAGCGCGCTGCGCAAGGAGGATTCGCGGTTTGACGTCGCCATCGCCCTGTGCTGGGTCGGGTCGATCGGATTCATCCTGGTAATCGTCGGCGCGTCGTACTTCCTGGGATCTCTGGACTCGATCACCGCATGCATCCGCGGGCAACCCACCCAGGCGCTCTCGTGCCTCAACTCGCAGAGCCCCCTCGGCGCCGCCACGGCGGTGATCGGGTTCTGGCTCGGCTGGGCGGGCAGCGTCGGGGTCGTCGTCGGCCTCTTCATCGGAGGAGGTCGGATCCCCTCCGCGCTCTTGATCGTGGGTGGCGTTCTCTACCTGCTCCTGCTCGTCATCCTGGTGCTTCCCTTTGCGAGCATGCTCACCCACGTTCCGGGTCTGCGATACATCGTGATCCTCGCGCCGCTCTTCGGCATTCTCGCGCCGCTCTTCGTCCTCGGAGGAGCGCACCGTTCAGGCCCCTCCGCGGCCTCCGCTTGATCCAACGACGCCGGGCGAAATTCGACAAACCCTAAGTGCGCCGAGTTCCGTCCCGATCCGTGTACCTCGGCGCGCACATCGGCATCGCCGGTGGACTCGCCAACGCTCCCGTACAGGGCCGGCAGATCGGCTGCGAAGCGATCCAGATCTTCTCCAAGAGCCCGCAGATGTGGGCGGGTCCCCCCATCGCCCCCGAGGCGGCCCTACGGTTCCGCGAGGCCGTGGTCCGGGAGAGGCTCCGGGCCACAGCGGTACATCATGGATATCTTCTCAATCTCGCCAGCCCCAAATCCGCGATGCTCCGGCAGTCCCGGAAGACGTTCCGCGATGAGATCCAGCGCGCGGAGCTCCTCGGGGTCGACGGACTGATCTTCCATCCGGGGGCCCACACTGGATCCGGGGTCGAAGCCGGCATCGCGTCGATCACGGCAAACCTGAACGACGCCTTCCTCGCCACGCCGGGGGTCCGCGTGCGCGCGCTGCTCGAAAACTCGGCGGGACAGGGCACGACGCTCTGCTCCAGCTTCGAGGAGCTCCAGGCAATCCTCGCCGGGCTCGATACCCCGTCTCGCGCCGGCGTCGCCCTCGACACCTGCCACCTCTTCGCGGCGGGGTTCGATTTTCGCACGGCAGAGGACTACGGAGCGCTCATCGATCGCATCCGGGACACGATCGGGATCGAGCAGGTGCATGCGTTCCACCTGAACGATGCCAAATCGGGGCTCGGTTCCCACCTCGATCGCCACGAGAACATAGGACATGGGGAGATCGGGCTCGAAGGGTTCCGCCATCTCGTAAACGACCGGCGCTGGAGGGCGGTCCCCGGGTATCTCGAAACTCCGCTCGACGAGAACGGGTACGCTCGCTACGTGACCGACCTCCATAGCCTGGCCGCACTTCGACCGCGTACGTCCGGCGGATCTATCGTCGAGCAACCGGCCCGCCCCGCTCGAGCACGCCGTTCCTCCACGGCAGGGTAGAACGCCCCAGCTCCAGCGCATGCCGGAGGTCTTGGTCGCAAGCGTGCGCCACCCGGTGCATGTGCTCGAGGCGGCCCGGCTCGGTGCGGACATCGCGACGATGCCGTATGCGGTGATGGAGAAGCTTCCGGTCCATCCCCTCACGGACATCGGGCTCGCCCGGTTCCTCAAGGACTGGGAGAAGGTCCCGAAGTAGGGCCGCGCCCGCGTTATATCGCCGGCCCGCCATCGGTCACCCACCGTGACCGATCGGCCGCTGTACGCGAAGTATCTCGAGCTCACGCGGGAGGCGCTCCAGCGCGTGCGGCCCGCCGCCCCGCGGCGCTCGTTCCTCGCGGGAGCCGCCGATGATTACCTCGCGATGGCCAAGGCGTATCTCACGGACGCCGAGCATTTCGCCGAAAAGGGAGACCTCGAACGGGCGCTTGCCGCCGCGAGCTACGCGCATGCGTGGCTCGACGCGGGTGTGCGTCTTGGGATCCTGGACGGAGGGAACGATGATGCCCGTTTCACGCTCTTCCGGTAGTCCGAAGCGGCGGTTCGCGGGCGTACCGGAACCGGTCGTCGAGAGCATCGAGGCCCATCTCCGAGACCGGGAGCGTCGACGCGAGGACCTGGATGCGCGCGCCCGGCGCCTTCGACGCCATGCCCAGGGTACCATGATCCAGCTGCACGGCGGAGCCGCCTCCGCATCCGACCTCCGCATGCTCCGGGACGAGACGCGTGCGCTCGCCCAGTATCTCGACCGCGGTGCGCGCGTGGACGCCTCCCTCGCTCGCGACGCCTTCCAAGAGGCGAGCGAGGCGCTCCTCCTGGCGGCCATCGTCGGAGGTCGACGGTTGCCATCTCCGGCCGAGGTGGGGGTCGACGTGGAGTCCTATCTGCTCGGCCTCGGCGATGTAGTTGGGGAAGTGCGCCGTCTCGCGCTCGATCGCCTCGCGGCGGACGACCTCGACCGGGCCGAGGCGTACCTCGAGCTCATGGCGAGCCTCTACCATACCTTGATGCGTTTCGACACTACCCGGGCAATCGTGCCGCTCAAACCCAAGCAGGACACCGCGAGATCCTTACTCGAACGGACCCGGGGGGAGGTCGTCATGGCCCGCGTCGGGGCGCGCAACCGACCCCGGGCCATCCCTCGGAAGGAGACGCCATGAACCCCGTCGCGGAGACCCCACCTCGCCGCACGATCGCGGTGATCGGAGGCAGCGGTCTCTCCGGGATATTCGCCGGGGAGAGCAAGATGCACCGGATATCGACGCCCTGGGGGGCCCCATCGGCCCCGATCGAGGAGGGCCAAGTGGGCGGCGTGCGCACCCTGTTCCTCCCGCGCCACGGCGTCGGCCACACCATTCCGCCGCACCGGGTGAACTATCGAGCGAACATCGACGCGCTCCGGGCGCTCGGCGCGGATGCCATCGTGACGGTGAGCTCGGTCGGATCGCTCCGGGAAGAGCTCGCTCCGGGCACGTTCGTGCTGCCTCGTCAGTTCGTCGACTTCACCAAGCAGAGGCCCACCACGTTCCACGACGGAGGTCGGGTCTATCACGTGTCGATGGCCGACCCGTTCTGCCCGGACCTGCTCGCGCAGGCGTCCACGACCGGCCGGGAGCTCTCGAGCCCCTTCGCGGAAGGCTCGACGTACGTCTGCATCGAGGGTCCACGCTTCTCCACACGCGCCGAGTCGAAGTTCTTCCGAGGATTCGCGGACATCATCGGGATGACGTTGGTGCCCGAGGTCACTCTCGCGCGCGAGCGGTGCCTGTGCTATGCCTGCCTGGCCATGGTGACCGACTACGACGTGTGGGCGGAGCACCCGGTCGAGATGCGCGAGATCATCGAGACCATGAACCGTAACGTCGAGCGGATGCGCAAACTCCTCTCTGCGCTGATCCCACGGCTCGCGCGCGCCCCAACGTGCGCGTGCGCGCACGCCCTCGATCAAGCCGGAGTGTGAGCGCCCCCGGGCGCACTACGCGTGCGGCGGGCCGGCGCGGACCGTGATCGGGATGACGTCCGCCGCGAACTCGCGCTCGGCGATTTCGACCGGGTCGATCATGGAGGGCGGAAGCTCGATCAGGATGGGGGCACCGAGCGAGATCTGAAGGGCCCGAGCGCCGAGGATGCGCGCCCGCTCGAAACGGGTGAAATCTGCCGGCCCCTTCGGTGATGCAGGAACACCGGTGGTCACGACAGCATCTCCGAGGGCCGCGACGGGAGTGGCGGCCATCAAGTGCTCATCCACCTGGGCAATCCTACTTAGCATTTGCTAGGACCCGGCAGGCCCCCCGCCGTCCGGGACGTCCCCCCGGGGCACGCGATTTACGGCGATATAGAAAGAGTTACCCCTCGATGGTACTTCGGCGAACGTGGCGAGCGGTCATGTAGGTTTCTACAGCGCATTGCTGCGACGGCTGTGGAAGTTCCTCGCGGCGTACGCGGCGCTCCTCCTCGGCGCCAGCGCCGGGTTCTACCTGCTCGAGGGTGGGGGCGACGACCTAGGCACGTCGTTCTACTGGGCGGTCGTAACGATCGCGACCGTCGGCTACGGGGACGTCGTTCCCACGACGCCGAATGCTCGCTGGTTCACGATCGGTGTCATCCTGGTCGCGGTGTTCCTGACGGCGTACCTCATCTCTATCATCATCGGTGTCGTGAACGACGAGTCCCACAAGCGGAACCTCGGCATGCTCGGAACGGATTTCACCGGCCACGTCGTCGTCATCGGCTACGCCGGAGTGGGCCGCGCAGCGGTCCGCGAGCTCCTCGCCGTCGGCGAGCGCGTTGCGGTCGCGACGGCCGACATCAACGAGCTCCCCAACATCCGGGCGCTCGCGCCGGAACACCGGATCTACGTAAGCTTCTATCCGACAGGAGATTCCGAGGTCCTGAACCGATTGAATGCGGCCGCGGCCAAAGCGGTCGTCATCTGCACCCCGGACGACACGACCAACCTGATCACCGCGCTCGCGGTCCGGCAGATCGCCCCGAACGTACGGATCGTGGTATCGGTCACCCGTGCGGAGCTGCGGCCCACGCTGCGCAGCGCCGGGGTTACGTACGTGGCTTCCCCCAACGACATGGGAGGCCGCCTCGTCGCCAACGCCGCATTCCGGCCCGAGGTCGTCAACGTCTTCGAAGATCTCACGAGTGCCGCCTACGGGGCGGACATCGGCGAATACGTGCTCACTGAGAAGACCCCACTCTCTCGCCAGGCGCTCTCGGAGGCCGAGACGATGGTGCGCGCCGCTTCCGGTTGCATCGTCATCGGGTACGCGCGCCCGCGGGGCCCCGGCGAGTATGTCACGGCGCTCAACCCTCCGGCGTCCTTCCACTTCCAACCCGGCGACGCGCTCCTCGTGATGGGCAGCCTGGAGAACCTGAAGCGGCTCGAAGCGTGGCTCGGCGTACCCCAAGGACGGTAGGCGGGCGCCTCGGTCGAGGTGCGGGCACCGGGATTTGAACCCGAGTTATAGGCTTGGCAAGCCTATGTGATACCAGACTACACTATGCCCGCGTGTCGCCGACTCCTCCTCGGAGCCGTGGCCCCATAAAACGGCGACCGTGCGCGGGCAGATCTACGACTTACGGGCAACGCGAGGCGGAGCTTCAGGGTGGGGGCGGGCGCGGTCCGGACGGTCTCCCTTGCGCTCCTAAGCCCGGGGTATGGTAATGGGCACAGGGCACGATGGGCGAGAGTCGCTGGTCGGAGGGGGATGTCGTGGCCCTGAAGCACCCGGGCACTCCTCCGATCCTCGTTCCGTTGCGGCGGGGCCCCCAGCGGGTCGGCGACGCGGCGGTACTCGATCCGCGTGAGCCTTGGGACGTTCTCGCGTCAGTGCGGGCCGTGCTGTGCGACGGTGGTCGAGTAGTTACCGATACGCCCACGTAGACCCAACAGGAACGGACGGTGCGGTCGCTGAGGGGGATCGAGTTCGATGAGGTCAGGTCCGTGGAGCTCCCCGAGCAGTCCTTGCACGTCGGCGACGGGGGGAGGGCGCTGGCATTCGAGATGCTGGGACACACAGGGGTTCTGACCGTGACACGCAAGGTCGGCCGACGAAGACCGCGACCTCCTGGTCGATCGCGGGACCCTCAGGGTCGTCTTGGCTGGAGGATACCTCTGGTGGGAATCAGGTTGGTTCACAATTCTCAAGGTCGTGAGAGCCGGTGCGACGATTGGCGGATGATGCCCGTGTGCAGCTCGACCAGTTCGTGGGTATCTCGCCCTCGTTACCGTGGCTCCTACGCCTCGCCGGGCACGATCTCCATCGTCCCGACCGTCGTAGGCTTCCTCCGGTCCGCCAATCGCCCTGCGGTTCGATGCTTGGCTTCGTCCGACCCGCCCGATTTATTCGATGCGATTCGTCCCCGTATGCGACATCAGACCCTCGTACCTGTGATCGATGACGGGCCGGAGCCACTGCAGCGATTCCCGAACGATCGTAATGGCGCGTAGGCGATCTTCGAAGAATGCCTGTACGGAGATCTTCCGCCCTAAGGACCGAGAGCGCTCAGTTCCTTGTCCCACAGCGAGAAACGCGAGGAGGACATCGCCGGTGCGTTCCCCATCCACCATCGCCAAGTACGGATACACACCGCACTCTGATACGATCTCTTCCAAGAGTCGTGTCCCGGTAGTCTTGCGGATCAGCCTGCCGTGTACGAACACAAAATCATGAAGGATGCGCCCGCGGAAGCTCGGGAGGCGGCCAAGGTCTGGAAGAACTCTCCATTGGACGAGTCCATCGGCGACGAGTTGTGCTTGATTCCGGGGCAACCCCAGAGGGAATGGAGGCACCGAGCGGCTGAGAAGATGGAAGTCGCGCCGACGCTCGGATGCCGCAACGAGATCGGCGGCGGCCCGGATTCGGTCGGGTGAAACCGGCCGCTCCTCGCCGTTGTCCCCCGGGGCTGGATCGAGCTCCCGGATGCGAAGGGGGTAGGACCTGGGCCGGGCCAGCCCAAACAGAACGGCAAGTGGCCCTGAGGCATCGAAATAGGCTGGGACCCCCTCCGCGGTCGCGGGACACGTAATCCGGAGCGAGCGCGCCTGAGTGCTGCTGGTGAGCGAGTCAGTCGCCGGCGTGCTCTCCGCGGTCAGGCGAACGTAAAAGATGACATTCGGGGAGCTCCAAGCCACGACGGTCTGAGGGTCGCTCTGGAGTCGCTGCAGGTCAGAGGCCCGGCGTGCCGCGAACGGCCAAAGGACTTCGGCCGTGGCGAATCTCACTCCGGTAACGCGGGGATGAGGCACGTAGCGGTCGTGAAGCCACTCTCTCGCGTAGAGGCGGCGGCGAACGTACTGGAACGTGGAACGGGGAAGATGGCACTGCTGGATCAGCGCGCGCTCCGTGACCGGAGGCGCCCCAATCAGTGTCTGGATTACGCACGCCTCCGACTCACTTAGGTTCCGCATGAGCTCGCCAGGCGACGGTGTAGCATCCGGCTCAATTTCCTATCGGGAAATCGAGGCCCGATATAAATAGAGTCACCTGGATTGCAACGACAATGGGACGCGGACGGTTGGGCACGAGAGTAGGCAACGGCGTCGGAGCGATTGGACTGACTGCAATCATGCTTGCACTTGTAGTTTCAGCAATGCCCGGCATGGGGGCATCCCCGGCCACCGGTGCAATCCCGCTGGTCTCGGCGAACGATGGCGAGGCATCGCACTACAACGTGACGTTCGTGGAGACCGGACTCGCGCCGGGGACCTCGTGGACGGTTGAGATGAACGACGTCACACGGAATTCGAGCACCTCCACGATCACGTTCCTCGAGCAGAACGGGACATACAACTTCTCGGTGGGTGACGTAGCGGGTTATACGAGCACGGGAGGATCCGGGACGGTCACGGTGGTCGGTCTCGCGCAGTCGGTCCCAGTGACGTTCAGCACGAAGGCCGTAGGTTCCTTCCCGGTGACGTTCGTGGAAACCGGACTCGCGCCGGGGACCTCGTGGACGATCGAGATGGGCGATGCCACCCAGAACTCGAGCACCTCCACGATCACGTTCCTCGAGCAGAACGGGACATACAACTTCTCGGTGGGTGACGTAGCGGGTTACACGAGCACGGGAGGATCCGGGACGGTCACGGTGGTCGGTCTCGCGCAGTCGGTCCCAGTGACGTTCAGCACGAAGGCCGTAGGTTCCTTCCCGGTGACATTCGTGGAAACCGGACTCGCGCCGGGGACCTCGTGGACGGTTGAGATGAACGACGTCACACGGAATTCGAGCACCTCCACGATCACATTCCTCGAGCAGAACGGGACGTACCGCTTCTCGGTGGGTGACGTTCCGGGCTATGCTAGCTCGACCACTTCTGGGGCCATCATTGTGAACGGAGGGGCGGCCACTGAGACGATCGACTTCACCGCGTTCGCCGAAGACACCTACCTCCAAGTCTCAGTCCTCCCCATCAACGCGTCGGTCACCGTCAACGGGCGATCGACGATTGGCTCCGAGGGAGTGTACGTCTGGACGCTGCTCCCGGGGTCGTACTACGTAAACGTGACCCTCGTGGGTTACACGCCCTACTCGAACCTTGTGATCGTGACGGCGGGAATGGCTACCGAGCTTTCCATAGTGCTTACGGCGCTCTCGACCTACGGGTATCTTGTCGGGACCGTGACGCCCGCCACGGCGACGGTAATCGCGAGCGGGGTGATCGTACCGATCGAGGATGGGGCGTTCAACGTGACCGTGGCCCCGGGAGCTTACTACCTCTCGATAACGGCGTCCGGATACGAAAGTTTGGTACTAGAGGCTAACGTCTTCGCCGGGCAGGCCACGCACGTCACGCTCAACTTGACGACCGCCCCGACGACCGTGACGCTCTCCGGGGAGCTCTCGCCCGCTAACGGCTCGGTGGTAGTGAACGGGTTCATCGCGTACGTGAACGCAACCGGCCACTTCCAGGTCTCGGTCCTGCCCGGAACGTATACCGTGTCCGTCTCCGCTCCGGGATATTTCCCGTTTTCTGAGAATCTGACCATCTTCTCGAGCGTCACCGTGAACTTCACGTTGACAAAGGTGCCGGGATCGACCTCAATGAAGACCACAGGCAACGTGACCGCCACCGGGTACAACATTACGGTGACGGAGCTGACGAACGGCAACGGGAGCATTTCCGTCACGTTCACCTCTCAGGCCAACGGGACGTTGCTGGTCACGATCCCGTACGCGGAGGTCGAGAACGCCACTTTGGCGCAAGTCTTGTCCAGCCACGTCTACGTGAACGGTGTACTGTTCACGGACTTCGCGGTCACGGTCACGGCGAACTACACGGTCATCCTTACGGTACGCGGTCTACCAGCTGATCCGACCCTGTTGTGGACTTTCTCGTCATCTGGCTCACCTTCGGGGCCGGCTTCCGGATTCCTGGGGTTGCCCGGGAACCTCGGGTTCTATCTCCTTACATCTATCGCTCTGGCGGCCATCATCGCGACGGTCCTCGTGTTGGCATTGAAACACAGGGAAGGTCGCCCGCCCTTGCCTCCACCGGGGGATGCCACTAAGGAGACAGAGACCACGGTGGGAAAGCAGCCGGACGTGGAGGATCTCCTCATCGACGTACTCGCCCCCCTGCCTGGGTGAATCCAGCGGATCGAGAAGCCGGATCCGCGATACCATCTCGGACCTCGGACCTCGAACCGGACGGGAGTAACTCCGGACGGTCGAGACTCCCAGTGCCACCTTCGCCCACGAGCGATCGCTCCGCAGGGCGAAGCCGGGCCCGCGGCGGCGGGAGGAAGATGTAGGAGCCGCGAAGATGAATCGAACCGGACCGGAACCTTCCCGCAGTTCGAACAGGTCGATGCGAGCGCGGGGAATCGAACTCGAGTTACAGGCTTGGCAAGCCTATACGACACCAGACTACACCATGCCCGCGTGTCGCCGACTCCTCCTCGGAACCGTGGTCCCGTAAAACGGCGATCGTGCGCGGGTGGATGAACGGCTTCTGGGCATCGTGAGGCGGAGCTGCAGGGTGGTGGGGGTTCGGGCGCGGTTCGGAGGGTCTCCCTTGCTCTCATAAGCCCGGGGTATGGTGATGGGTACAGGGCGCGATGGGCGAGAGTCGCTGGTCGGAGGGGGATGTGGTGGCCCTGAAACACCCGGGTACCCCCCCGATCCTCGTTCCGTTGCGGCGGGGCCCACAGCGGGTCGGCGACGCGGCGGTACTCGACCTGACCGAGCAGATCGGTCGGCCCGTAGGCGGCTCGATCGAGTGGGTGGGCACCCGGTACGCGGTCCTCCGGCCCTCGCTCTCCGATCTCCTCTCGACCATGACGCGCGGAGCCCAGATCATCACGGCGAAGGACGCGGCGTACCTCGTGCTCCTCGCCGGGATCGGCCCGGGGGACCGAGTGGCGGAGGCGGGCAGTGGCAGCGGAGCGCTGACGACCGTGCTCGCGTACGCCGTCGGGCCCGCCGGGCACGTAGCCTCCTTCGATCGACGACCGGAAGCATTGCACCTCGCCCGGCAGAACCTCGAGCGCGGCGGACTCGCCGGTCGGGTATCCTTCCACGAGCGGGATGTCCTGGCGAACGGCATCGAGGGAACGGACTACGACGCCGTGGCGCTCGATCTGCCCGAGCCCTGGGGGGTGCTCCCTTCGGTGCGGGCCGCCCTCTGTAACGGAGGTCGTGTCGTCACCTATTCACCGACCTACAACCAGCTGGAACGGACGGTGCGCTCGCTGAGGGAGCTCCGCTTCGATGAGGTCCGCTCCCTCGAGCTCCTCGAGCGCCCCTTGCATGTCGGCGAAGGGGGCACGCGGCCCGCATTCGAGATGCTCGGCCACACCGGGTTCCTGACCGTGGCGCGCAAGGTCGACTGACGATGGTCGTGCTCTCCCTCACGATCGCGGGGGCGCTCGGGATCGTACTGACCGGAGGATACCTGTGGTGGGAGATGGGTCGGTACACGACCCCGCAGGTCGCCGAAAGCCGCTTCGACGAGCGACGGATGATCTTCGCGTACACTCTCGGTCTGTTCGTCGGGATCCTCCTCTCCCTCCCATGGCTCCTGTACCTTGCGGCGATGACGAACGCCGCTCTGCTCGGCGCCTTCGCACTTCTCGCCGTGCTCGTCCTCTCGATCGAGCTCGCCGAGTGGGCGATCCGGCGGACCCACTATTGGGGAAAGGGTCCGAGCTTCCCGTTCTACGCGGTCGGATTGCGTGCGGGGATCGTCGGGATCCTCGTGCTGGCGCTCGTGGGTCAGTACCTCTCGGCCTCGACGATCACCTGGGACGGGACCTCCGTAGTGGGACTCCAGGCGGTTGCGATCGTGGCGCTCGAGGTAACGGGCGCGCTCCTGTCCCTACCCGCGACTGCGGCCGGAAGCCCGCGACGGGGGGCCGGTGTGCTCTCGGGCGCCCTCATCTCCGGGATCGGCTTGTTCCTCCTTGGGTTCAACGCCTTCGGCGGAGAGATCGTCGGGAGCATTGCGGCGGCGATCGTCCTGATCGGCTCGATCTATCTCTATCGGCGCGCGCGTGTGATCCTCGATCGCGTCCCGCCGCCGTCGCTCGTGGGAGCGCCAGCGCCGGTCTCGCCCGGCGGTCGATACGGGCGCAAGGACCGGGACCCTCCCTCGCGATGAGCCCGACCCGCTACGACGTACTCGAGGCGGTACGGGTCGCTCGGCTCCCCTTCCATAGCTTCTTATCGGAGGGGCGCTCCGGGCCGCGCGATGGGATCGAACACGGACCACGAGAGCTGGGAGTATCGATTCCGAATCGGGCTACGCACCCACCGCGCGATCGTCTCGATCATCGTCTTCGCCGCCGGCCTCGTGCTCACGGTCCTCGCGATCGGGGCGTTCACTCCGCTGGCGAACTCCTGGCCGTTCCAGCAGATCACGGCGAGCACCGACGACAGCGGGAGCGGGGGCTGGAACTGGAACCTCGTGTTCGCGATCGTGGGTCCGATCGTCGTCATCATCGGGGCCTATCTGGTCGGCGCGTACTACACGGCCCACCGCAAGTTCGAGCACCTGATGCGAACGAAGAGCAAGGCGGAGTTCCTGCGGAACATCCCGCTGATCGAAGAGCTCCTGTGGGACCTCACTCCGAACGACGAGGTCCGCTACGCCCAGAAGCGCGAGGAGCTTCGCCTCCCCCGGTGAGGGACGCTCCGTCCTCTTGCGAGCCGGGTTAAGTAATCCCCTCCCGTTCGAAATCCATGGCCACCGGGGCCGGACCGATCGAAGATTTTCGCCTGCGCCGCCTCGACAAACCCGAGGAGTTCCGCCAGGTCGACCAGGTCCACCGGCTTGCCTGGGGCGGAGAGGAGGTCGATCCGGTTCCACCGGTGCTCCAACGAGCCGTCCAGGACAACGGGGGGCTCGTGCTCGGCGCCTTCGCCGACATCTACCTCGCGGGGTTCGCGCTCGGCTTCCTCGGCTTCGACGGAGAGCAGCTCTACCACTACCTTCACCAGCTCGCCGTCCGGCCTGAATACCAAAACCATGGGGTGGGCCATCGACTCATGAACTACTACCGGGATGAGGTCGTCCGCCTCGGCCTCGCCGAGATCCGGTGGGTCTTCGATCCGCTCCAGAGCAAGAACGCGATGCTGTTCGTCCGGCGGCTCGGAGCGCGACCGGATCGCTACCACTCCCACTACTACGGGCAGATGGGCGACGCCGTGAACGCAGGTCTCGAGACGGACCGGGTCCGCGCGGTGTGGCCGCTCACGAATCCGCAGGTCGTGGCCCGTCTCGCAGGAGCGTTCCCGAGCCCGGCGGAGGATCTCCAGCGGTGGACCTCCTCCTCGACGATCCTCGAGACCGAGCCGGGGGAGACCGGAATCCGAGTTCCCACCGCCGTTGCGGAACCCTCGGCGGAGACGTCGCACATCGAGATCCCGTTCGACCTCGATCTCGTCCGGACCCACGAGCGAGCGGCGCTGTGGCGCTGGCGGCATGCGGTGCGTGATGCCTTCCGGTCCGCGTACGATCTGGGCCATCGCGTGGAGGATTTTGCCGTGATCACCGCCGAGCACGAGCGCCGGAGCTTCTACCTATTGCGTCGGCGCGCGCCGGATCCCGGCGCTGCGAGCGAGCCCCCTCCTCCGAGCTAACCTCGGGATCCGACGTCCCGGAGGATGTGGGGGACGCCGTCGACCGTTGCGCAAAGCGGCATATGGAGTGCGGTGCGTACCGGTAGGGATGAGCGCGATCCGCCGTTCCCCTCCGGCGTTTTCGCTCTCCTGGGTGTTGATCCTGGGGATCGCGCTCGCCGTGGGCGGTGCGGCCGCACTCTTGACGGCCTCCGCCACGGCGCCTGCCTCTTCCTCGACCTCTCCCACCCTCCTCGAGCTCTCGGAGACGGCGTTCCAATGGATTCTGGTGGCGGGAGTCCTGGGGGTCGCCGGATTCCTGATCGTCGACCGGCTCCGGCAACGAACCATGCCCTACCCTGCCCGGATCCTCGCCGTGCTGCTCACCGCGATCGTCCTCCTGACGGTCTTCGCGGTGGTGGGTCGGGGCCTCGGGGGTGGAAGCCTGCTGCCACTGAGCCCCGTGGGCCCGGGCTCGAACGACACGTCGGGGGGTGGCAACGCCTCCCCCGGGGCGAACGGTACCGGGTCGGGCACAGGCTTCGCACCACTCCACCTATCCATCCCCCCGTGGGCGCTGTTCGCGTTGGTTGCGGTGGTCGCGCTCGTCGGGACAGCGGTAGCCCTGCGGATGCTCGGGACTCGTGAACGCACGCGAGCCGCACGCCCGATCCCCTCCGACGAGGAGGTTCGCGAGGTGCTCGTGCAGGCTTCCGCTGCACTCGACGCGGACGAGGAGCCCCGGACGGTGCTCGTGCGCCTGTACGGCCTGCTCCTGGACCGCCTGACTCCGATCGTGGGGGACACGGATCGGCAGACCGCCGAGGAGATCCGGCGGGGCCACTTGATGCGTCTCGGGATCCGGCCCGATACCGCGCAAGAGATCACGCACCTCTTCGAGGAGGCCCGCTACTCGCCGCACCTGATCGGACCGGGGGAAGTGGCCCGGGCGAAGTCCGCCATCCAGCGAGCCATCGAGGAGCTGGACGCCAAGGAGGCCCATCGGGCGTGACGGCAGCTCCATCCACGGGCGCGATCGTAGGGATGCTCGCCCTCATCGCGATCGCCATCGCGCTCGCGGTCGCGGTAGGACCCAACCTCGCCCTGGCCGTGCCCGCGGGTGCGGCGGCGGTGATGCTCGCGGCCGCACTCGGCCTGTACGGCGCTCTCGCTAGCCGCGGCGAGGATCGCAGACCCGTGCGCGTTCCAGATAGCCGGCCCTCGCTCCGGGCTCTCCAGGCGTTCGCGGGCGACCGGATCCACCGAGAGGAGCTGGTCCTCCTGCTCGATCACGTCGAGCGCGCCGGACCGAACCCCCGGCTACCCTCTCGCCCCCGGGGCGAGCTCGCCGCGATCGCATCGATGAACGCCGCGGGATTCCGCAGGTACATCGCCACCCGGGTCGAACAGTTGGAGCGGGAATTGTGATCTTCGGCGGGGAGACCGAGCAATCCCGGCTCCAATGGCGGCCCCGATCCTGGCTCTTCTATGGGATCGGAGCCGTCCTTCTCGTGCTCGCGTTGGCGGCGCGGACCCCGGTTCCACTCTTCCTCGCATTGCCGTTCCTGCTCGCCCCCCTCGGGGCGGCTCTCCTCGGTCCTCGACGGGCGAGCGCGGTGCTCGACTGGAGTGTGTACGGCGGCGAAGAGGAGGTCACCATCCGAGGACGGGTCCTACCAAGCGAGCGTGCGCTCCGGCCGCAGGAGCTTCGACTACGGCTGGACCGGCCTCCCGGCCTCCTCGTTCGCGCTCCGCCTCGTTTCGAGTACGCCGAGGGCTCCCTGAACTTCGAGTTCTTCTGGAGGGCCCACGAGCCGTTGATCACCCAGATCGCGGTGCCCGAGGTCCTATGGGTCGACCCGCTCGGTCTGGTCGAGCGATCGATTCGACCGGTCGCCGAGGAGCTCTCGATCGAGCGATATCCTCCCGAGATCGGTCGCATCGGACGTGTCCGGCTCATGCGGACGATCGTCCTTCCTGGGGAGACTCGCTCCCGCGCGCTCGGTTCGAGCGGAGAGTTCTTCGGTCTGAGGATCGCACTTCCATCCGATCCGCCGCGTCAGATCAATTGGGCTGCCACCGCACGTTCGGGGCGTACGTGGGTCAACGAGTTCCATCTCGAGCGTACGGGCGACATCCTGCTCGTCCTCGACCTGCGCCCGACCGGGCTCGGCCCCGAGGTCGACAAGCGAGTCGTGGGCGTCGCGCGCGCGGCGGCCCTGGGGATCGCCGGAGCCTTCCTTCGGGAGAAGGCCCGGGTCGGCGTGGCCACGTACGGGGAGTTCCTGACGGCGGTCCCGCTCGGAGCGGGTCGGGCCCAGCGATTCCGCATCCGCCACGTGCTGATGGACAGCCACGTTGCTACCGTCGCGGGGCCGTCCGAACGATGCGCGATCGCGATGCGACGCTACTTTCCTGCCGGCGTCACCACGATCCTGCTCGCCCCCCTCGCCGATGAGGAGGCCGCCCGTCTCGTTCCCTACCTCCGCCGGCGAGGGTTCCCGACCGTGGTGCTGAGCCCCTCGCCGATCACCGCGGCTTCCGATCCGCCGGGATGGAGCGAGGCGGACCTCGCGCTCATGCACCGGCTGCTGCGCTTAGCCCGCCACGAGCGGATCACCCGGGTCTGGAAAGACGCTCCCGTGATCGATTGGGAGGAGTACTGGTCGCTCGCGGGCTTCCAGGCGATGCTGCGAGCGGGACTTGGCTCGCGGAGGCGTTCGTGACGACAAAACCGACCGCGCCGCCCCGAACCCTGCGCCCTGAGGGCCCGGGCCTGCTCGCGGCCGGAGCGGCGGTCGCGGTAGGGCTCGGGATCTGGGACCCGCACGGAGCTCTGGCGGGAATCGCGATCGCCATCGTGGGATTCGTGGCTGCCGGGGCGCTGCGCGCGTTCGCTGGACGGAGCGTCCGGCCATACGAGTTCCTGCCGGCCGTGGCCTCCCTCGGATACCTCACCCTCGTCGTTCCGACCTCGCTCGTCACCGATCTGTTGGCCGGGGTCTCCGCGCTCGCGCTCTTCGTCTGGCTTGCGGACGACCCGGAGCTGCCGCGCGGCAACCTGCGACGCTCCGGGGATGTGCTCCTCCTGCCGGCGCTCGGCCTCGCGGTGGCCCTTTCGAGCTCGCTGCTCATCCAGCCGGGATACGTCTACGTGGGGGTCGCGGCAGGGCTCCTGGTGGGAGGCCTCCTCGCGGTCGCCTGGGTGCTCAGCCATCCCGAAACGTTCGATGCGCCCGACACGCCAACGATTTAGCCGACGGCCCCTCTCGTGCGATCGGCGCGGCCTCAAGGTCGCGCTCGGGTACCGTCGAAGGGTCCCTCTCGACCCAACGCGGACGGGTCGTCCGCAGGGAGTGAAGTGAGGACAACCCCGGTGTCCGACAGCCCCGGCCTGGGTCAGACCGCGGAGAGGGCATCGGCCTACGGTGATGCGGATCGTTACGGTCGGGGAATAGCGGAGGCGGCCACATATACCGGTCGACGTTCGTGAAGCACGAGGGACGGAGGATGGACGGGGCCGCGACGCGCGTTCGGATGGGCCGGATCCGCGAGGCCGTCCACCGGGCGATCGTAGGTCGGGACGCGGTCCTCGACCAGATTGCGGTGGGCCTCCTCGCGGACGGGCATCTCCTGCTCGAGGATCTTCCGGGCCTCGGCAAGACGCTCATGGCGAAGTCCTTCGCCCAGGCCCTCGGGCTGAAGTTCCAGCGGATCCAGTTCACCTCCGACCTCCTGCCGCACGACATCACCGGCACCGAAATCCTGGAGGTGGATCGACAGATCCGCTTCCGGCCCGGCCCGTTGTTCGCGAACCTGGTGCTGGCCGACGAGATCAATCGCGCTCCCCCCAAGGTGCAGTCGGCTCTGCTCGAGGCGATGCAGGAGTACCAGGTCACCAGCGAACGATCGACGTACCCGCTCGACCGACCGTTCCTTGTCCTCGCCACCGAGAACCCGCTCGAGCTCGAAGGAACCTATCCACTACCGGAAGCCCAGATCGATCGGTTCCTCCTTCGATTGAGGGTGGGGTACCCCACCATCGAGGAGGAGCGAGAGATCCTGAAGCGTCGTCGCGAGCGCAAGCAAGAGACGGTCGAGGTTCCCCCCGTCCTGACCCTCTCGGAGTTCCAGGAGATGCAGCGCTCGGTAGAGGAGGTCGCGGTGGACCCCTCCATCGAGTCCTACATCGTCGATCTCGTCCGCGCGACGCGCGACGACCCGCGTTCGGAGGTCGGCGCCTCCCCCCGGGGCTCGCTCGCGCTCGTCCGCATCGCGCGGGCCCGCGCGCTGGTCGAAGGGCGGGACTACGTGCTCCCCGACGACGTGAAGTCCTACGCCATTCCCGCGCTCGCCCACCGCATCACGGTCAAGGCCGAGCCCTGGATCCGTGGGATCCGCGGTGAGGAGATCGTGCGGGTAGCGCTCGAACGCACGACCGTACCGAAGGTGCCCTAGGTCCAGAGAGAGCGGAAAGGCTTAGCTCCCCACTCGATTCGCCGTGCCGTGCCCGATGTCGCTCGGATCGTAGTGATCGCGGACCCGATCGATCGAGCCGCGGTGGATCGATTGCGCTCGGGACCCTGCACCGTGGTCGATGCCACGGCCGGCGCCGGCGCGCTCCGCGCCGCGCTTCCCACCGCGTGGGCGCTCGTGGTGCGCAGCCGGACGAAGGTGACCGAGGAAGTGCTCCGTAACGCGCCCCACCTGCGTGTCATCGCTCGGGCGGGGGTTGGGGTGGACAACATCGACATGAACGCCGCCGCAGCCCGGTCGATCGACGTCGTCAACGCGCCCAGTGCCGCGACCGCGAGCGTCGCCGAGCTCACGGTGGCGTTCGCCCTGATGCTCGTCCGCCGGATGTGGCCAGGGATCGCATCGACCAAGGCCGGGGGCTGGGAGCGCGGCACCAACGGCGGGGAGATCGCCGGGCGCACGATCGGCTACATCGGGTACGGTCGGATCGCGCGCGAGGTCCAGCGGCGACTGGTGCCGTTCGGCGTCCATGCGATCGCCTACGATCCCTTCCTTCGCGCCCCGGTCGACGCGACCGAGCTTGTGGATCTACCGACCCTGCTCGGCCGAGCGGACATCGTCAGTCTGCATGCGTCCCTCACCCCGGAGAACCACCACCTGATCGACGCCCGCGCGCTCGAACAGATGCGGCCGGGCGCGGTGCTGATCAACGTGGCGCGGGGGCCCCTCGTCGACGAGGCGGCGTTGCTCGCGGCGTTGAAATCCGGACGACTCGCCGGCGCGGCGCTGGACGTCTTCGAAGAGGAACCACCCAAGCTCCGGGAGCTGCTCGAACGGCCCGACGTCATCGCGACCCCGCACATTGGCGCTTCCACTCGGGAAGGCCAGGCGCGTGCCGGGAACCTCGTCGTGGACGAGATCCTGCGCGCGGCCCGCGCAGAGCCTTTGACCGCGCGCGTGCTCCCGCCAAGCGGGGCCTTATGACGTTCGATCCCGAAACCGCCACGTTCCTGATCGCCGGACCGGTCCGCATCCATCCGCGCGTGCTGCGCGCAATGTCGATGCCGTCCCTGAACCATCGGGGTGACTACTTCCACGGGGTGGTGGCCGAGATCCGCGAGCTGTTGCCCGTGCTCTTCGGTACGAAGGGTCACCAGGTCATCCTCACGGGCAGCGGGACCTCCGGTCTCGAGGCGGTCTACTCCAGCCTCGTCCCGAAGGAGGGGCGCACCCTCGTGCTCAGCAACGGGAACTTCGGGCAACGCACGGACGCGATCATGCGCCGCTACTCTTCGCAGGTGACGACGATCAGCGCTCCGTGGGGCCAGAACATCCCTCTCGAGGCGGCTCGGACCGAGCTCGAGAAGGGCGATATCCGCGCGGTCTGCGTCGTGCACAACGAGACGAGCGTCGGGCTCGCGAACGATATCGCTTCGCTCGCCCCCGCGGTACGCAAATCCGGCGCGCTGTTCCTGGTCGATGGGATCAGCGCGGTCGCCGGGATCCCTTGCGATATCGATGCCTGGGGCATCGACGCGCTCGTGGCGGGCCCCCAGAAGGGGCTCGCCGCTCCGGCGGGCCTCGCGATCGTCCATCTTTCCGATCGCGCGGTCCGGGAACTGCACCCCGGAACGTACTATCTCGACCTGAAGGCGCACCTTACGTCGCTCGAGAAGAACGACACCCCGTGGACGCCGGCCGTCCCTCTCTTTCTCGCGCTGCGGGAAGCCCTCGTGCTCCTGCGCGAGGAGACGCTCGAAGGGCGGCTCGCCCGGACCCGCCGGCTCGCGGAGGCCACCCGAGCGGCGACGAGCGCCCTTGGCTTGGAACTCTTCCCCGACCCGCGCTACGCGAGCGACACGGTCACCGCGATCCGCAACCCCAGCGGAATGGAGGATGCTCAGGTCCGCAGGGCCCTCGAGCGCCAGTACAACGTCTTGGTGCAGGGAGGTCAGGGTGAGCTGACGGGCAAGATCTTCCGGATCGGGCACATGGGGATCGCCGACTGGCCCGATCTCTTGGTCGTCTTCGCGGCCCTCGAGCGGATCCTCGGGAAGGCCGGGCGCCTGCCCCGACCGGGCGCCGCGTTGCAAGAGATCGTCCAGCGGATGCCCTGAACCGAACCGTGGGCCCGCCGCTGTTCACTCCTCCGATGGGAGTTCGCTCCGCTCAGATGTCGACGATGACCCGCGCCCGGCCCCGTTCCAGGTCGATCACGAGGTCGTGGAGAGTGATCGCCTTCACCTCGATCCGGAGGTGGTGGCGTGTCGGGTCGTACTTCTCCCCGGAGACGCTCGCGAGGATCCCCGTCGGAGGCCGGCCGATCGGGCGTGCCTCGATCGAACGGACGAGGAAGCCCTCGACGGTCTGGAGCAACAGGAGCTGGTTGAGGTAGGCGACCGTAAGGGAGATCGGGTCGACGCCGGTGGCGCTGAGGGCGCGTTCCTCCCGAGCTTCCACGCGCCGTAGATCGGTCTGAAGGGCGAAGAGTCCGAGCCCGAGGGCCTCGAAGAGCTCGGCCGGCGACCCTCCGGTCGCCCAGATCCCCATGTCGGCCGTGGTGGGAAAACTTCCCCACCGGCGGCGCGGGCGAAGGCCGGAAGCACCCCGCGGCACGAGAGTGCCCAGGAGGACGAGGCGTTTAAGGGGTCGGCGGTCTGCGAGAGGTTCTAATGCGCGCCAGCATGGTCGTCCCGACCCTCAACGAGGCGGGTTCGATCACCACGGTGCTCCGCACCTTCCGGGGGGCCGCGGAACAGGCGAATCGCACGATCTTCCGGGACGATCCGATCGACTGGGAGGTCCTCGTGGTCGACGGGGCCTCGACCGACGGGACGGGAGCTGCGGCCGAAGCCGAGGGTGCCCGCGTGATCGTGGAACGTCGCAAGGGGTACGGACGGGCGTATCGGACGGGCTTTGCCGAGGCGAGCGGAGAGATCGTCGCGACATCCGACGGCGATGGCACGTACCCGGTCGAGGAGATCCCCGCCCTCGTCCGACGCCTGATCGATGAGCGGCTCGATTTCCTCACGGGCGATCGCCTCGCGTATGTCACGCGCGAGGCGATGACAACCGAGCACCGGATCGGGAACTGGGTGCTCAACTTCTCCTTCGAGATCGCCTACCATCGGTACCTGACGGGGCCGACCGGCACTCCGATCCACGACAGCCAGAGCGGACTGTGGGTCTTCCGTCGTTCGATCCTCGACCGGGTCGTTCTCACCCAGGATGGGATGGCGATGAGCGAGGAGCTCAAGATCGAGGCGCTCATCCGCGGGTTCCACGTTCTCGAGGTTCCGATTCGGTACGGGGAGCGGGTCGGCCATCCCAAGCTCTCGAGCTGGCGCGACGGGGTGCGGAACGGCTGGTTCCTGCTGCGCAAGCGCTTCTACCTCGATCGCGAAGAGCGGACCGCGGCGCGCCGCACGGCGGCGCGCTGATCCGTTACTGGGTCTTCCCCGAACGCTCGCGGGACTTGACGCGCAGGCCCTTGTAGCCGCACTTGCGGCACTGGACGGCCTTCGGAGGGTTCCGTGCCGAGCAGCTCATGCAGATCTTCTTGTTGAGCAGTCGCTCGACCGCCTCGGGGAACGGCATAGGTGCGCGGCGGGACCGTGGACCCGTATAAAGCGTGTCCCAACCGCAGGGCCTCGGGAACCGCCTCTTCCCGGTTCGCCTCGGCGTCGTCGACCACAAGCACCTCGGGTCCCGGGAACCGCTATCGCGGGACCGAGCCTCTCGGGAGCATGGTCGCTCTGAGCACGGGGCGGTGGGCCGTGCGTGAGGCGCGCGCGGCGATCGCGGGCTCCCTCGGTCTCCCCGCCCGTCCCATGGGCACACCCCCTCCCGATGCCGAGGAGTCCCGAGGCGTGTTCGTGACCCTGGTCGACCACCCCTCGGGGAGGTTGAGAGGATGCATAGGATACCCCCTGCCCGTCCTGCCGCTCGAACAGGCGATCCGCGGCGCCGCCGTGGCCAGCGCGCACGAGGATCCCCGATTCCCATCCCTCCTCCCGGAGGAGTTCGACCGGATCGTGGTCGAGGTGTCGATCCTCACGCCGCCCCAGCCGATCGCCGCTTCCGACCCCGAGGGCCGGCTCGCTTCGGTCGAGGTCGGGCGGGATGGGCTGATCGTACGCGCTCGGGGCGCGAGCGGGCTGTTGCTCCCGCAGGTCGCTGTCGATCAGGGCTGGGACGCTTCCGAGTTCCTGGATGCGACGTGCGAGAAAGCCGGGCTGCCCTTCGCCGCGTGGCGACAGGCCTCGACCGTCGTCGAGCGGTTCCGGGCCGAGGTCTTTGCGGAGGTCGAGCCGAACGGGCCGGTGGCCCCGCGGAGGGGCGCTCCTTCCGGGAGATCCGCGCCGTAAAGCGGGATCCTTCGACCTCCCAGCTCCGTACCTCGGGTCCGTCCGGGAGCAACGCATCGACGAGATCGAGAGGTTCGGCGAGGAGTTCCCGCGCCACGGTCTCTCGATGCCGCGCGAGGGCGCGGTGGATATAGTCGGTCGCCCCGATGCGGATCGCCACCAGTTCGGTGAACTTCAGCTGCATCTCCTTGCGCGTCTGCTGGAGCCGGCGGAGCACCTCCCGGACCAGCCCCTCCTCGAGCAGCTCCGGGGTTGGCCGTCGGGAGAGCGCCGCTTGGGTGGCCCCCTCCTCTCGCCGAAGCACCCAATCCGCTTCTGGGTAGTCCTTCGGATCCGCCTGGGGCGCGAACGTCACGCGGCGAACGTTGAGCTCGGCGGCGAGGATCTCGTCCCGCTCGCGCCTCCACGGCTCGGTGTCCGCGGGACCGCGTGAGAAGAAGACGAGTTCGGCGAGCGGTATCCGCGACTTGACCTGGGCCCGCTGGCGGAGCTCGCGTCCGATCTCGACCAGCTCGCGGATCCTCTGCATGCCTCGCTCGAGATGTTCGTCGCGTTTGCCGGCCCCTTCGGGCCACGCCCCGAGGTGGACCGAGGACGAGGATTCCGTGAACGGCGCGTCCGAAAGCTCCTGGTGGATCCATTCGGCAGTGAACGGAGCGAACGGGGCCAACAGGCGAGCGGTCACGGAGAGCGTGTAGGAGAGGGTCGCGTGCGCCTCCCGACGCGCCGGATCGTTCGCCTCGGCCCAGAATCGGGGCCGAGAGCGTCGGAGGTACCAGGTCGACAGATCATCCACGAACGAGCGGATCGCCTGGGCGGCGGGCCGGGGATCGAACGACTCGAGCGCGTCGGTCGTAATCTTGCGCGTTGCTTCCAGGCGGGAGAGCAGCCACCGATCGAGCGCGTTCTCCGGTCGGGGCCGCTCCCATACGGTCGCAAGACCGTCCGCCTCGGAGTTCTGCCGATAGAACGCGACGACGTTCGTCAGCGTCCCGAGCGTCCGGGCCCCGGCCTGTCGGATGGTGTCTTCCGCGATGCGCATCCCCTCGGTGAAGTCGACAACGAGAACCGACCACCGGACCATGTCCCCGCCGAACCGCTCGAGAAGCGCGAGCGGCTCGAGCACGTTGCCCTTGGACTTCGACATCTTCTTGCCGGTGGTGTCGAGGCCGTGACCGGTCACGAGGGCCGCACGGTAGGCGGGGCGATCGAACAGCCCGACCGACAGCACCAGGAGCGTGTAGAACCAGCCGCGGGTCTGGTCGATCGCCTCGGAGACGTAGTCGAGGGGCGCCGCGGGCTCGAACGGCCCCGGCTCGAAGGGATAGTGGAACTGAGCGAACGGTGCCGCTCCGCTATCGTACCACACGTCGATCGTGTACGGTTCCCGCACGCTCTTCTCGCCGCATGCGGGGCAGGCGAAGGCGATCCGGTCGACCGTTACTCGGTGGGGGTCGAACTCCGGTGGGAGCCCTTCTCCCGAGCGTTCCTCGAGCTCGGCAAAGCTTCCGATGCAGGTGGGGTGGCCATTCGAGCACATCCAGATCGGCAGCGGGGTCCCCCAGTACCGGCTGCGGGAAAGTGCCCAGTCCTTCGCCTCGGTCAGGAAGTTGCCGAAGCGACCCGCGCGCAGGTGCGCGGGGATCCAGGCGACTCCGGAATTGTGCCGGACGAGCGCCTCCGAGAAGCGCGACGTGCGGACGAACCAGGAATCGATCGCGCGGTACAGGAGTGGAGTTTCGCATCTCCAACAGAACGGGTAGGTGTGGCGCACCGACTCGTTTCTCTCGAGGAGTCCACGATCTGCGAGGTCTTGGATCAGGATCGGATCGGCGGTCTTGAACCACTTTCCCTGGACGAGGGGGACGAGGGAAGTGAAGACGCCGCGCCCATCCAGTGGATCGAACCCACCGACGCCCTCCCGGGCGCCGATCCGCTGATCCTCCGGCCCGAAGTTCGGGGAGCAGTGAACGAGCCCCGTTCCTTCATCGGTCGCGACCATGTCGTCCAGGACCACGCGAAACCGCCCCGGTCCCGGTGGCACGAACGGGAACGGTGGGCGATACTCCCGGCCGGCCAGTTCGCGGCCGGTCAGTCGCGTCACGATATCGGCTCCCGCAGGAAAGTACCGGGGAAGCGCGGCTTCGGCGAGGATCCCTTCGGTACCATCGCTAAGGCGAACGACGACGTAGGTAAGGTCCGCACGCGCGGTGACGAGAAGGTTCGAGACCAGCGTCCACGGGGTTGTCGTCCAGACGAGGAGGGAGCGCGGAGGACCGATCTCTCCGAGCAGCGGGAAGCGGACGGTAATGGACGGATCGGTCGCCTCCTTGTAGCCCTGGGCGACCTCGTGCGAGGAGAGCGTCGTCTCGCATCGCGGGCAGTACGGGAGCACGTAGTGACCCTTCTCGAGGAGACCGCGATCGAAGAGAACCTTGAGCGACCACCAGACGCTCTCGATGTACGAGGGTTGCATCGTGGTGTAAGGATGGGTATAATCGAGCCAGTAGCCGAGGCGCTCGCTCATCTCCTCCCAGATCGCCGCGACCGAGAGCGTGGTCGCGCGGCACTCGTCGCAGAACCGGGCCACTCCGAAGGCCTCGATCTCCTTCCGGGACTTCAGGCCGTGACGCTTCTCGACCTCGATCTCGACCGGAAGACCGTGGCAGTCCCAGCCGGCCATCTCGCTGATGATCCGGTAGCCGCGCATGCGGCGATACCGGAGCTGAAGGTCCTTGGTGGCCCGGGGGAGGATGTGCCCGATGTGGGGTCGCCCGTTCGCAGAGGGAGGGCCCTCGGTGAATCGGAACGTCGGGGCTCCCGGGCGGTCGGCGAGCGCGCGTTCGATCACGCCCGCCCGCTTCCAGTACTCCGATACCCGGGTCTGGATCGCCGTGGGAGAGGGGCTCCCGCTCCCTCCCTCGTCTTCCGCGGGCATGCGTCGTGCGACGGGACAGGGGGAGATAAAAGCGGCCCGCCGGCGGCTCAGCGCGACATTCCCGGTGGGTGCGGGGACCGGGATTCCGGCCCGAGATGGCTCGATGGGTGACAGGAGTCGATCGTTCCGTCGTACCGTACGACGTGGCAGTTGCGCCCGACTACGATCCGGTCGGCCCGGAGGTACTGGACCGTGACGCCTTCGATGTGGACCGTCTCCGCCTCGATCCGGTCGATGTCCAGGGTCGGGCTCTCGAGGATCGAGCGCAGGATCGGCGGCCGGACGGGCAGCGTGAATCGCACGTCGCCGCCCTCGACCGTGCCGATGTGGCTCACTCCCCGGATGGTCGCCTGCACCCGGGGGGCTCGGAGGGTACCTCGGATCTCGAACCGCCCGTCCGCTTGGAAGAATCCAGCGCTGGCGGAGCCCACGACCGCGAGTTGGCCCCGGATCTGGAGGAGGCGGGTGACTCGGAGCGCGCCTCCGATGTGTACGGTGCCATCGAACCCCGCGTCCGTGGCGTCGACATCGGTGAACGTACGGCACTGCCCGCGGACCTCGAGCGTTCCGCGCGTCGTCACGATTCCGACCACTTCGAGCTCTCCGCGAGCCAGCACCCGGTCGGCGCTGAGGGCTCCGACGATGGTCACGAACCCGCGGAGGTCCGCTTGGCCGACGTCCACGTTGCCGAGGACCTTGGCCGTTCCGTCGATCGCCCAGGTCTCGGCGTGGATCGACTCCCGTCGAACGGTCCCTCGGTCGATGACCTGGCCGGTGCGCGGTGGGAGAGGTGCGGCTGCTGGCTTCGGAGGCGCAGGCGGCGCTCCGGGGACCGCAGACGGCGAGGCCGGTACCGGAGAGGGCGATACGGACATGGAACTCCTCCGGACTAGCGTCCGCGTCCTTTGGCCGGAATGCGCAGGCGGCGGTGCTGGGCCATGATGCACAGGTTCTCGTACACGGTCGCGCCGCTCGTCCGGGCCTTTGCGGCCGCCTCGTGATGCTCGACGCCGCTCTGCATCCAGATCGTCGGGGCCTTTCGGGCGATGGCCTCGTCGACGATCGGGGGCACATCCTCGCTCTTTCGGAAGATGTCGACGATGTCGAGATGGATGTCCATCGGTACCGCGGTCAGGGAGGCGTAGGACTTCTCTCCCAGCACCTCGGGAACGGTCGGGTTCACGGGGATCACCCAGTACCCTTGGGACTGGAGGTATCGGGCGACCTCATTGGAGTCTCGCTCGGGTTTGTCGGAGAGTCCGACGATCGCGATCCGGTGTGCTTTCGTTAGGATCTCGCGCATGTGCGCATCGTCGGATGCCGCCATTCCTCCGGCGGGAGGCGGGAGCGGTTCAAGATGCTAACGGAGGGGGTCCGAAGGACCCGACACGGCCCTTCCCGCCGGTCGAGCGGCCCCGACAAGCGCCCCGAGCTCCAGGACGGCGGCTCCCCTCCCACTCCGTACGGCAGTTCTGAGTGCGAGGTCGAGTCGGAGGGCCACCAGCCGGCCGGCGGATCGAAGACCCGGTAGGTCATGCTCAGATACGTCGCGAGAGCGATCGCGAGCCCGATCAGTACCAGTCCGTAATGGAGCACCAAGCCATCGGTTGTCGACACGAGCGTAAGGTACGCTGCGGCGTCGGTCGCCCCGTGTAGGAGGGCGATCACGACGATGTTTCCACCGGAATGGCGCATCGCCGCGGCGAACGCGAAGCCCGTCAGGAAGAGCGTTGGGAAGATCAGCGGGGCTGCGGCTCCGTAGGTGGTCCCGTAGTAGAGGTGGACGGCGGCGAATAGTAGGCTCGTCCAGATCGCGGGCCCGATCCATCCACGCGTCCGGCCGAGCCAGAAGCCAAATATCCACCCACGAAAGATCGTCTCCTCGAACGCCCCGATGACGAAGGAGAACCCGACGAAGAACCAGGGGTTGCCCTGGGCGAGCTCGAGCGCGGGGTTCGGACGGTCGAGCAACGCGAGCGCGGATGGGTCCAGTATCGTGTAGGCGATCGTGAGGATCGCGGTCACCACCAGCGCCACGGCGGCCATCGACCCGTACCAGCGGAATCCCTCCCAGACCGCCGAATGGATCCGGTCGGTCGCATGGCGCAGGGGTCCCGTGCCCACCAGGACCAGGAAGGCGACGATCGGAATCCCATAGACTACGGAGAGGTCGCCCGGCAGGTTGTCGTAGATCGCTTGCAAGGCAGGAACTAGCTGCGGGACGAAATACTGGCTCGCGATGGCAACGACGGTGATCGCGACCGCCACGGCGTAGCGAGCGACCTCCCGTGACACGCCGCCCGGGGGGGAGACCGATAGCGCGGACGTCGCGAGTTCCGCCCGATCCACGTACGCGCCATCGGGGCACGCTACATATCCGTTCGGCGGACCCGCGGTTCCGGGTTAAGTCCCGCGGTGGTTGCTAGAGGAGGGTCGCACGACCATGGACCTCACCGTACTCGTCAAGGCGACGCCCGATCGCGACGCGTTGCGGTTCGATCCGCAGGAGCGAACGGTCGTCCGGGTAGGTGCAACGGCATTCTTCAACCCGTTCGATCAGCGCGCGTTGCGCGTGGCGCTCGATCTTCGGCGACCCGGCGAGAGAGTCCATCTCGTCTCAATGGGACCGCCCGAGATCGCACCCCTTCTTGTGGAGGCGTACGCGATCGGGGTCGATCGGGTCATCCTGATCTCCGACGACGCGCTGATCGGCTCGGACGCGCTCGTGACCGCGCGGGTGCTCGCACGTGCGGTGCAGCGGCTCGGCCGCTCGCTCGTATTGATGGGGGATCGCTCGACGGACGGGGAGAGCGGGATCCTCCCTGGAGCCCTCGCGCCGCTGCTGTGGGCGGCGCCGATCGTGCGGGCCCGATCGATCGCCCGTTCCGAGTCCGGCTTCGAGTTCGATGTCACGGCCGATACCGAGGACGGCTGGGCTCGCTACCGGGTGACCGCGCCCTGCCTCATCGCGGTCGGAGAGAAGATCGCAAAGCCGAGAAAGGGGACGCCCGCGGAGCTCGCCGCAGCGGCGACCCGCCCGATCGAGCGGTGGACGATCTCCGATCTTGGGTTTCGACCGCGGGAGGTCGGTCGGGCGGGTTCGCAAACGACGCTCGTCGAGGTCGCATTGGACGCTCCCCTACGGATCCCACGGACCTATTCGGGTCCAACGCTCGCGGAGGGGATCCGAGAGGGTCGGAAGTGGATCGACGCGCTCGCTGGCCCTACGACGCCCGAAGGCGAGCCGTTCCCAACCCTCGCGACCGATGGATCGTACGATCGCGAAGTACTCGTCCTCGCGAGCGGGCCCGATGGGAGCTCGGATCCGCTCGCCCTCCAGGTCCTTTCGGAGATACGGCGGCGCATCCCGGATCACTGGCCATCCGCCGTCTGGGTCGGCCCTCATCCGAGTTCGGAGGATGCCGAACGGCTGCTGCGCGCGGGCGCGGTCCGAGGGTACGGATTGCACGGGCCGAGCGACCGCATCCTTTCGGTGGTCGCCACGCTCGGGCTGGAGCGGGCGATGGATCGTCGTCCGCACGCGGCCGCCGTGCTCATTCCAAGCACGCTCACCGGGCGCGAGATCGCCGGGCGCCTCGCCGGGCGACGCGCTCTGGGGATCGTGACCGACGTGGAGGACTGTCACTCGGGCCCCGCCGGTCAGCTCGTGTGGACCAAACCATCGTTCGGTGGCGCGCACCGCGCGAGCGTCGTGACCCGGAGCCGACCCAGCATCGTTACCTTCCGCCCCCGGAGGAGCGCGCATATCGGCCCCCTCGCCGGCGTCTCCCTCGACTGGATCGACATCCCGTTCGAGCCGCCCGCCACTCCCATCCAGAAGCTCGACGACGGGATCGAGCGACTTCCCGAGTTCGGTCGACCGGACCTCGCCCGAGTGGTGGTCGGCCTGGGAATGGGGATCGAAGGGCTGAAACAGGTCCGTGCTCTATTGCCGACGCTCGCCGCCCGCGGGATGGCCCTCGTGGCCTCGCGTCGCGTGGTGGATGCCGGATGGGTTCCCCCGCACCTTCAGGTCGGCCTCACGGGTCGGTCGGTCGCTCCACCGCTCGGGATCCTGATCGGGACCTCGGGCAGCGCGAACTTCATGGTCGGCTGGCGTCGCGCGCATCGCCTGATCGCGATCAATCGTGACCCGGGCGCGGCCGTCTTCCGCAGTGTCGACCTCGGGCTCGCCGGACCGTGGGAGGAGATCCTCCCGGCCCTCCTCGGCCCGGGCCCCTAGCGCTTCGTCATCGCGACGGTCTCTTCGGCGGCGTGCAGGCAGGCCAGGAGGTCATCGACGCTCGCTCGCGCGCTCGCGGCGGAGCTCGATCGCACCCGCACGATCAGCTCCGCCCCCTGCGCGAGAACCTCGACGTACTCCGGATTGTCTACGGCGACGGCCTGGGCGATGCGCGTCGCGATGTTGGCCGACGGCCAGGTGCGCCGGATCTCCACGGTCACTTCGACGCGTGGTGCTTCTCGTGCGTCGATGGGCTCCCCCCAGACGCCTTCGCTCCCGGCCCTTGGGAGAGCGCACCCGAGACGATCGGGGCCGTCTTCGTGCGACGCCGGACCTCGCTCTGCGACAGTTCGCGCAGGTGGACGATGATCGAGGGCCAGACCTTCCCATCGTCCCGCAGTTTGTTCTCGAAATTGTTCTCGTTGATGAACTTCGCGAACGCCGCTCGGCTCGTGTCGTCCCAGACCCCATGGGACCGACCGCTGTAATATCCGAGCACGCCGAGGTCGTGTTGGAGAGCCTTCGCGAGGTCCGCGTCGATCGTCTGGAGGGTTGCCGGGTCCTCCCGACTGAGCATCGTGAGATCGTAGAGCTTGAAGATCCGCTTGAGCTCCTCGATCGGCGACGGGTGATCGTCCACCCGGATATCGACCCAGCGATCGGATCCCGCGTCGTACCCGCCGCCTTTGCGAACGATGAGCATCGCCGCCGACTGCATTCCGCGGCGATCGCCCCCCTCCCGCTGCGCGGAGCTCAGGGTCGCGAGCAAGCGCTCCGGGAGGTCTCCCGGGGTCGATTCGAAGGTGCGCGCCATGGCGCGGACGACGCCCGGGCCGAAGAGGATGTTCCCCTGACAGGCAAACCCATCGCCGACCTCGTGGCCGGCCCAGTCCATGCACTTCGCTCCGGTGTAGGCCGCTGCTTCGCCCTTCGAGTCCACCACGCCAAGCTGGCGATGGTCCCTTCCCTCGTCGGCCGAAGTCAGCTTACGAACCACCTCCGAGGCCCGGAGCCCCGACTTCATGAGAGCCAGTCCTTCGGGGCCGTATCGCACGTTCGAGTAGGCTTGCGTCGCGACGGCGCCGACCTCGGCCTCCGCCCATGGAACGACCGAACCGACACTGATGAATCTCGACTGGACCGCCACTCCCCAGAGCTGCCGATCCCGATCGTAGGCGACGATCGAGAAGGTGCCGAACCGCGCGGGTGCCATCGTCGACTCCGAGAGCCGGCCGGTTCAAAACCTAGCGGTCCGCTTCGGAAGCCGGGAACTCCGTGACGGCCCGTTCACCCAGGTCGCCGATCAGATTGTCGACGAGGCGCGAAGCCTGCGGCCGGTCTCCGTCTCGATAGACGCGATCGGCGCTGCGAAGGCGTTCGACGTACGGGGCGACATCGATCCCCCGCGCTC
The DNA here is from genome assembly GCA_035532555.1 of Thermoplasmata archaeon. NCBI lineage: Archaea > Methanobacteriati > Thermoplasmatota > Thermoplasmata > Thermoplasmata archaeon. The sequence continues at coordinate 170,487 of DATKQS010000009.1, forward strand.
GAAGGACGGCGATGAGGCGAGAAACGAGATGCAGTCGCTGCGCGGTGCGATCCTCGTCCTCGGATGGCACTCCCTCGTCCACCGGCCCGCGGGTGACGTACTCGACGAGGCCCCGCGGCCACTGCGAGACCTCTCCCTCGCCTCGCCGGACCGGTCGGCGACCGGTATCGAGAGAGGACCCGTCCTCGTCCGCGGCCATGTTCCGGGGCGGGGTCTACGCCTCTTTAGGGGGCGTCGGCGCGGCGACGGGGGGTGAGCCCCGTGTGCCCGGGGGTTTCGGCATCGGGACGCGCGCGCGAATCGCCTCCCAGATCGGATCGATCGATTCGTAGAAGGCCGGGTCGACGCCCGGACCGGCGAGCGCAGCCGCGGCTCGCTCGATCGGGGCGGCGAGATCCGCCGTCTCCAGGCTCTTCGCCCGGGCGAACTCGATGGACGAGCGCGCGAGGGCGAGCTGGAGCTCTGCCGTCTTCCGATCGTGCATGGCCTCCCGGTCGGCGGGCGTCATCTGGAGTTCGGGGTTCCATTGGGGAGGTTGCGGGAACGGGATCGCGACGCGCAGCGAGCGGAACGGCTCCGAGATCGTGGGCCACCGGGGTTCGTGCAGGCGCACGGCCAGGGCGTCCAATTGGCTTGTGGCCTCCCGCCAATCGCCCGCGGTGTAGGCGGCTTCCGCGCGCTCGAGCGGGGAGACGAGGTCGGAGCTCGGTGCCCCGCGCCAGATGTCCAGCGATAGGGTCACGCGCGAAGGAGCGAGTCGGCGCAGGACCTTCTTCTCCGGCGGTACCGCTACGGCGGGGACCGGGGGCGGAGGGGGCGTGTTCCCTGGAGGACGGTTGGGGGCGCCGGGCATGGAAGCGATCGTCGCGCGTTCCTTACAGGAACTCTGCGAACTCCTGGGTGATCTCGGGATGCTTGTCGCGCACGGCCTTGAGGATGTTGTGGACGCTGAGCTTCTGCAAGTGGACGGTGGACAGCGCGTCGACGAGCTTGTTGAAGATTTCGTCGGAGAGCGTGCAGAGCTTCTCCTTGGCGAGCCAGTTGCGGTAGAGCTTCTCCTCGAGGCGGGCGCGCCAGCCTCGGTCGTACTTATCGAGAAACGCTTTGGAGAAGTCGCCGGCGTGGACCGACTCGGCGGCGACGGTTCCGCAGATCTTGCCCGCGATGCATCCGTTCGCGATGCCTCCGCCGGTGAGCGGGTCGATCATCCGAGCGGCGTCCCCGACGATCATGATCCCGTCAGCAGCGCTCTGCTTCACGGGCGGGGAGATCGAGACGCCTCCACCGACCATGTCGATCTTCTTTCCCTTCGCGTAGGCCGGGTGCTTCGCGATCCAGTCGTCGAGGTACTTGCGGGCCTCGGCCATCCCCGTGATCTTGCTGAGCTGCACGCCGATCCCGACGTTCGCGAGTCCCTCGTCCTTGGGGAAGATCCAGACGTAGCCCCCCGGGGCGACCTTCCCGAGGTAGAAGTCGCAGTAGCGGGTGTCGCAGTCGACGTTGGTCATCCGGTACTGGAGGCAGGAGTCCATGTCCCGGGTGGAAATGTTGGTCGATAGGCCCGCCCAGCGGCCCACTTGACTCTCGAAACCATCGGCGGCGATCGTCACCTTCGCGCGGATCTCGAACGGCTCCCCAAACTGCTTGATCCGCGCACCTACGACCCGTCCGCCGTCCTTCAGGACCCCGACGGCGGCCGTCTTGAGGAGGAACTCCGCTCCGGCGTTCGCGGCGTCGATGGCGAGCGCTTTATCGAACCCGTCCCGCTCGACGACGTAGCCGACCTCGTTACCGGCGTTCTTCTCGTTGATCTCGAACACCGTCTCGTTGGGAGCGAAGATCCGGGCGCCTTCGACCTCGAGGTTGATCCACTTCCCGGGCTTGATGCCGACCTCGGGAAGCCAGTCCTTGCTCATCCCCTCGCCGCAGCGCACGGGACTGCCGATTTCCTGACGCTTCTCAATCACGAGCACACGGGCGCCCTGCTTGGCCGCCCACTTGGCCGTCATCGAGCCGGCGGGCCCGGCACCGATCACGAGGACATCGGTCTTCAGATCCTGGACCATGATCTTGCTCCCGAGAATCCACGCCTCAGTCGATCTCGATCGCTCCGACGGGGCACGCCTTCACGCAAATCTCGCAGCGAGTGCAGATCTTCTCATCGAACGTGATGCGGGTCTCATCGAGGTAAATGCAGTTGAGCGGGCAGACCCCGACGCAGGCGCCGCAGTAGATGCATAGCTGCCCGCTTGACTCGATATGGAGCGTCTTCTTGCTCGGCACGTCGCTCTCGAAAAATCGAATCGACCCCCTCTATTAAAGGCTCCGTCGGACCCCTCGGTGCGCGCGAGCGCCGGCCGGCGGGTTGAAACCAGTTCCCGAGCCCGGCTCCCGAGTGCAGGGCGGTTCGTGCCGCCTTCATGGGTGCGTTGCGCACGCTATAACTGCTCCCCGTTCCGTCGGGAGGCGATGCGCGAGTGGGAGCGCTACCTGCCCGAAATCACCGTGACGGTGACGATCGGGCTCGCAACGGTCGCCTCGCTTGCGGTGTACGCATCCTACGGGATCCTCACCTGGGCGTTCTCGGTCATCTGGGGCCTCTCGGTCCTGAGCTCGGTCAGCCTGTTCTTCGCGGTCCGTCGCTCGGGCGAGGATTGGCACAAGGAGCTGCGGAACCTCTTCCTCATCGGGCTCGTCGTCGGGATCGTCAGCGTCTTCACCGGCCTCGGCAACAACGGCACCGACGAACCCTATGGGATGATCGGGTACCTCTCCGAGATCCTCCACGGGCAGGACCCGTTCTGGACCCACTTGGTCCTGAACTACACGGTCCATGTCCTCAACGTCTGGTCGTCGCCCGTCAACTCCTCGAGCTACTACTCCTACCTCCCGCTCCTCATCTTCATCCAGATCCCCGGGGCGGGGGTCATCGGATACGAGTTGATGTGCCTCGGCTTCTGGGCCGGGCTCGTCTACCTCGTCCGCAACGACGAGTTCGCCGCGCTCTCGCTCGCCTCTCCCGTCGTCGCGTTGACCGCGGCCAATGGGTTCACGGATCTTCCCGTGATCTTCCTGATGACCCTGTCGTTACGTGGGTGGACCGGTCCCAAGGCGAAGCTCGTCGAGTACGCCACCTACGGGATGAAACAGTTCGCGAATGTGTTCTGGGTCGTCTACTACATCCTCAAGCGGGACATCATCCAGTGCGTCCTCGTCGTCGTCATCACGCTCGCCTTCGCGATCCCGTTCCTCCTGTGGCACCCGCTCGGTATCTGGTGCCAGGCGCTCGCGTTCAGCATCGGGTCGTCGTGCACGGGCCAGCCGAACTCCGCCCGTCAGCTCTCCGACCTCTACTCGCACTGGAACTACTATCTATGGATACTCTGGGTCTACGTGCTCTTCCGCGGTTACATCCACCAAACGGGGAGACGTGTGATGGCGCGCATGCGGGGTTCGCGCGCCTCTTCGGAGGCCGCTCTCGCGCCGGTCGAGGCACCGTGAGGCGACGGGCAAGATCCACCGGGCGAACCCGCCGCGCAAGAACCACGTGCCCCTTGGGGCAGGAAGGGGGTCGCGGAGCGTGATGGCGGAGCCGGATGCGATCGACTCGCCCGAGGCGAGGCGCCGACGCCGCCTCCAGTACGCGGGGCTATGGACGCTCGGGCTCGCGATCCCGGCGGTCGTGCTCGGACTCGGGGGCGTCTATAACCCCGGCCAGCAGGTCTCGGATTCGACACCCACCATCCTGGGACTCTGGGCGCTCGTCTACCCCCTCTTCGTCTACCGAATGCACCTGATCCGGCTGTCGTCGTTCGCCATGATCCTGGTGTTCGCGAGCGTCACGGTCGCGTTCGTCTCGATCGTGACGGGCTGGGGCAACGGCATGACGGACGAACCGTACGCGATGCCGGCGTTCATTCACCCGCTCCTCCAGGGCCAGAACCCGTACACGACCCCGATCTACGTGACGTACAACCAGTACGGCACCATCTTCTATCTCGGGCCGACGAAATACGTCTACCTGCCGCTCCTGATCTTCCTACAGCCGTTCATCGGCGCCGGTACCGTTTACGCCGGCACGGTCTACAAGATCTACGTGGTCCTCGCTTGGGCCGCGACGCTCTACCTCGTCCGGAAGAACGCGTTCGCCGTGGTGGCGATTGGCCAGCCGTACATGGCCCTGCTCGCGGCCAGCGGCTTCAACGACTTCGTCGTCCTCCTGCTGCTCACCCTCGCGTTCGTCGGAGTCAACGGACGGCGTCAGAAGTGGGCCGAGATCCTCGCCCTCGGTTGTAAGCAATTCGCGAACGCGTTCATCGTCGTCTACTGGGCGATCAAGCGCGATTGGACCAACCTGACGATCGCCCTCGCCGTGAGCATCGCCTGGGTCCTGCCGTTCCTGATATGGGACCCGTCCGCCTTCATCTGCGATGCCGTCCTCCTCTCTCCCTCCGGCTGCGGAGGTGCGAGCACCGGCGGGGTGCTCCTCCATCTGAACTATTGGGCCTGGCCCGTATGGATCCTCGGAGTGTTCTTCGCCCCACTTCGGTCGTACTACTACCGCATCCGAAACCGGATGAAACCGAGAGCCCGCGCTCCCGTACCAAGGCCATTGGAGCCGAACGCGATCCGTTCCGCGGAACCGGGGCCTCCCCGCTCGCGTCCGGGATCGGTCGGATCGGGGGCCCCCGGCTCGCCCGCGGAGACCTCGGTTATTTCGGGGTGGAACCGGGTCGTCGGCGGGCCGTCGCACCGGCCTGCCGATACCGGGCCAACTCCCGCAGAAAGCTCGGGATGAAACCGAACCCTCGGATCAGCTTGGACTCGCCGGCGAGCCGCATGCCCATCTCGTACGGGACCTCGCGGATCTCCGATCGCGGATGGATCGCGAGGACGTAGAGCAGGAGCTTGTAGCCGGGTGGTGCGGGCGGGAGCTCGGAGACCCAATTCCGACGCGCGAGGAAGAATCCGGACAACGGGTCGCGCAAGCGGCGCGCCCCGGGTAGCACGAGCCGAGAGAGCGAGCGTGCTCCGCCGCTGATCACCCCTCGACGTCGCTCCTCCCATTGGACCGTTCCCCCCGAGACGTACCGGGAAGCGACGACGAGATCCACCGACGGCTCCCAGGCCGCTACCAGTCGATCGATGGTCTCCGCCGGATGCTGTCCGTCCGCGTCCATCGTCACCACGAGCTCGGTCGAGGAGCGCTGGAATCCGGCGATCTGGGCCGAGACCGTTCCGGCCTTTTGCGCGCGCTGGACGAGCTGCACTCGAGGCGTCGTCCAGGTCCGCTCCGCCTCGCGGACGCGCTCGACGGTACCGTCGGTGCTCCCGTCGTCGACGAAGATGAGATCGGTGAGGCGTGCCGAGCGGAAGGTGCCGGACGCGGCCCGGACCCGCTCCAGGAATGGGCCGATCGTGCCGCCTTCCTGGTAGGTGGGGCAGACGACGGTCACGTCTCGGGTCGCCTGTGCCGGGGCGCTCATGGCGCGCGACGGAAGGCTTCCATGACATCGTGCAGGGTCCGAGCGAGGTCGAACTCCGGCGCCCAGTTCGTGGCCTCTTTCAAGCGTCGAGCGTCCCCCACGATGTACGCTTCGTCGGTGGGGCGTAACCGAGCGCGGTCCAGCTTCCAGGTCGCCTTCTTCCGGGAGAGGCCGATGAGCTGCTGGAGGATCTGCCGTATGGAGTACTCGCGCCCGCTCGCCATATTGTAGACCTCGCCCGGTCGGCCGCGTTCGGTGATCGCGGCGATCGCCCGGACCATGTCCCGGACGTCCGTGAAGTCGCGGATCGGCCGCATGTTGCCGATCTGGACGACGGCCGGGCGTGCCCCGCGCTCGATGGCGACCAGCTGCCGGGCGATGTCGCTCGTGACCTCCCCGGTCTTACCGGGCCCGATCGTGTTGAAGATGCGTCCCCGGATCGTCTTCACGCCGTAGTTGACAAAGTACTGGTAGGAGAGCAGGTCCTGCGCGACCTTGCTGACGCCGTAGGCGTGCAGGGGCAGGAGGGGAGCGGTCTCGGCCGTCGGCGTTGCCGGCCGATGCCCGTGGCCGTACTCCGCGCTCGAGCACGCGATGAAGACCCGGGGGTCGGTGCCGAGCCGGCGTGCAGATTCGAGGACGTTCAGGGTGCCGCGGATGTTGACCTCGAGCGTCTTCCAGGGTTCTTTCCAGGAGATCGTGGGCAGACTGATCGCCGCCAGGTGGTAGATGTAGTCCGGTCGAGCGCGACGGAGCACGGTGTCGACGCGTCGCGCATCGGTGACGTCACAATTCCGCGCGTAGTGGGCCCCGGGCACGCGTTGCGCCACGGGGATCGGTCCGAGGCTCGCCGCCGTGGTCGAGATCCCTCGGCCCTCGAGGTGGGAGAGGAGGTAGCCGCCGATGAACCCCTCGGCACCGAAGATCACTGCGGACTTCTCTGCCATCGTCGCCGACCCTCCCGGGGCTCCGTTCGGGTCCGGCCTGTGGGAGGGATCGTTCGGTATAAGGCCGAGCCGTGAGCGCCCTCACCGGGCCTCCTCGGCCCCCGGTGCGGCCCATGGAGGCTAGGTTTCAAAGGCCCGCGGACCTCCGAGCCCGGGACGATCGGATGCCGGAACCTGGTGCGGCCTTCCCCCCGCGCGAAGACACCCCACTCGGTCGGTCGCGGTTCGTCGTGAAGTACGGCAAGTTCCTCGTCGTCGGGCTGACCGGATTCGTCGTCAACCTGGTCGTCTTCACTCTGGTGCTCGATGCGATCGCCCCGGGCCCATCGTCCGGGTTCTTCGAGAGCATCACGCACTTCCTGACCCAGACCTCATCCAATCCGGTCGACAGCCTGATCGCGAGCGCGGTCGCGTTCGCCGTCGCCACTCTATGGAACTTCACCCTGAACAATGCATGGACGTTCCGCACGCGCCTGCGCCGCCGGCACTCCCTCGGCTACCGGCTCGCGCTCTACTTCGGGGTCTCCTTGGGATCGCTCGTGATCAACGAGATCGTGCTCGTGCTCTCGAGCACGACGCTCCCGCCGCTCTACGGCCAGGGCGTCGGGATCATCGCGGGAAGCCTTGTCGGGTTCCTGGGCAACGCCCGCATTACGTTCGCCGAGGCCGAAGCGGTCGAGCCGAACTAGCGCGGCGCCGACGACTCTTCCAAGAAACGCTCCGCATCGAGCGCGGCCATGCACCCGAGTCCCGCGGCCGTGACGGCCTGCCGGTACCGGTGGTCGTACACGTCGCCCGCCGCAAACACGCCCTCGACGCTCGTGCGGGTGATGTCGTGCGTGCGGATGTATCCCCGCTCGTCCAGGTCGAGCGCCTTGCGGAACACCTCGGTCGCGGGATCGTGACCGATCGCGACGAACATCCCGTCGGCCCTCAGCTCCCGCGTCTCGCCGGTCCGCACGTTGCGCGTGAGCACACCCCGGACCGTGTCATCACCCCGGAGGTCGACCACCTCGTGCTCGAGCAGGAAGCCGATCTTGGGGTGGCTCTCGGCGCGGGCCTTCATGATCCGGCTCGCCCGGAGCGCAGGGCGCCGATGGACGATCGTGACGTGGGACGCGAATTTCGTTAGGAACAGGGCTTCCTCCATGGCGGAGTCTCCGCCACCGACCACGACGAGCTCTTTGCCTCGGAAGAAGAATCCGTCGCACGTGGCGCAGGCCGAGACCCCGTGACCGCGCAGGCGCTGCTCCGCGGGGAGGCCCAGCCATCGGGCGTTCGCTCCCGTCGCGACGATCACGGCCCGGGCGCGCACGTCGCCGCGCGAGCCCGTCCGGAGCAGGAAGGGCCTCACACCGAAATCGACGGACGCGACGTGGTCGTCGATGAACTTCGTCCCGAACCGCGCCGCCTGAGCGCGGAACTTCTCGATGAGCTCGGGGCCCTGGATTCCCTCGGGGAAGCCCGGGTAGTTTTCCACGTCGGAAGTGATCATGAGCTGGCCACCGGCCGGTACTCCCGCAATGACCAGAGGTTCAAGGTTGGCCCGCGCGGCGTACAGCGCGGCGGTCAGGCCGGCCGGTCCGCTCCCGATAATGGCGATGCGGACCTCGACCGGTGGGGCAGACATGGGGATTGGTTCTAGGGAAGCGGAGGATTAAAGGGCCGCCTCTCGAGCGCTCAGAGCTCCGTGTAGCGCGACCGGTGGAACACGAGGGGGGCGGCTTCGACACCGAGCTCCTGGGCAACGACCTCCCCCGCGAACAGGCGGTGGTCCGACACGTGGAACTCGGAGACCACCCGGCATTCGAGCGCCCCCAGGGATCCATCGAGGATCGCGGCGCCGGTGACCCCGCGATGGAGGGGAAGGTCCCGAAACTTCTCCTCCGACGCGAGGGAGAGCGCGAACCGCTCGCTGATCGATCGCTGCTGCGCGCTGAGGAAATTGGCGACGAAGACGCGGCTCTTCGCGACCACCGGGCAGGTGTCGGCGTCGTCCCCGAGACTGACGAGGAGCGACGGGGGATGGAGCGAGACCGAGAGCAGGCCGTTGACCGTGAGTCCGTAATCCGTTGTGCCGTCCCGCGTGGTGACGATCGCGACCCCCGTGGGCCAGCGACCCATCAGACGCCGGAAGACGTTCGGGTCGGTGCTCGGCAATCCACTCATTCGTCTCTCCACTTGAAGAAGTAGATCGCGAGGGCGAAAACGATAACGGCCCCGATCAGGACGACCGCGAGATCCCCGATCGCCCGTGGGATGTTGTTGAACAGGAGCACTTGGTTCATTCCGTCGATCACGTAGTACAGCGGGAGGACCTTCGCCACCAGCTGGAGCCCGGGCGAGAACGAGGATACCGGGAAGAACGTCCCGGCCAGGAACATCATGGGGAACGTGATGACGTTCCCGATTACGGCCGCGGTCTCGGGCGTCTTCGACACGGTCCCGGCGAGCATACCGAGCGAAACGAAGAACAGCGGGCCCACGATCAGGAAGGGCACCAACCAGATGCTGAAGGTGACGTGGGCGCCGAAGATCTCCGATCCGATAGCGAGCATGAGCGCGGCCGAGGCGAACGTGAGCATCGTGTACCAAATGAACCGCGATGCGAGCCACTCTCCCCGCGTGAGCGGCGTGAGCGACAGCTGCCGGAACAGGCCGTCCTTGCGATAGCTGGCGGTGACATCGACCATCGAGAACATGGGGCTGGTCAGGATCGAGAATCCGATCAGCCCCGGGACGAGGTAATCGATGTACGTGTAGACCTGGCTACCCACGTTCAGGCTGCTGGCACCGATGACCGGCGTGCAGTTCCCACTCGAGTTGCCCGCGCAGGCCGCCTGGAGGTTGAACGCGCTGATGACGCCCTGGAGCGCTCCGGCGGCCGTCCCAGCCGACGAGGCGTCCTGGGGATTGGTGTAGAGGATGACCTTGACGGGGCGATGCGCGGTGAAGTTCTGGCCGAATCCTTGAGGGATCACGAGGCCGGCGGAATCTCCGTTCTGGCCGAGATACGTTGAGAGGTTGCCGACCGAGGCTCCGACGACCTGGACCTGAACCAAGTGGGTCTCGTTGAGCGCCCGGAGGAACGCCACGCTCGTAGAGCTGTGGTCGAAGTCCTGGGCGTACAACGTCACGGTCGTCGCCCCCGTACTGGCGAAGATCAACCCGAAGAGCAGGATCAGGATGATCGGGAAGATCAACGAGAAGAACAGGGCGATCGGGTTCCGTACGTAACCATGGGCGACGATGGAGAGGTCCCCACCGATCCGCCGCGGGTTCACGGAGCGCCCCCGGCGGTCGGAGCCGCGGACTTGAGGACTCCTTCATCCATCTGGCCAACGAGGTGCACGAAGACGTCCTCGAGCGTGTCCCGTTCCGTGGCAAACCCGTTCCACGGGAACCCGCTCGCATCGATGACCGACAATATTCGCAGGGCGTCCCCCTTCTCTCGGAGAGCGATTTCGAGCCGGCCGGACTCGTAGCGGACCGCGATCCCCAACTTCTGGCGCACGTATTCCGCGAGCTCGGGAGATCCCTGGACCCGCAGGCGCTCCGGGCCGCCGTAGGTCTCGATGATCTCCCGTGGGGTTCCGCGGGCCACGATCCGCCCGTGGTTGATGATCGCGACCTGGTCGGCGAGGAGCTCGGCCTCCTCCAGGTAGTGCGTCGTGAGGAAGACCGTTCGACCGTCGCGCTTCAGGTCCCGGACGACCTTCCAGATCGCACGTCGCGCATGGGGATCGAGTCCGGTGGTCGGTTCGTCCAAGAAGCACACACGAGGCTCGTCGACCAGGGAGAGCGCGAGGCCGAGCTTCTGCTTCTGACCGCCGGACAGGGTGTCGAAGCGCGAATTCGCCTTGTCCGTGAGCTGCACCTGATCCAGGAGCGCCGCGGGATCGGGCTGCTTGCCGAAGAGCCGACCGTAGTACACGATCGCTTCCTTCGGGGTGACCTTCTCGAAGAAGCGGAACTCCTGGGGGATCACCCCGATCTGGTGATGCAGCTCCCGCCCGTCGGTCCACGGATCGAGGCCCAGCACGCGGATTTCTCCGGAGGTACGGCGTCGGAGTCCTTCGAGCATCTCCGTCGTCGTGGTCTTGCCGGCCCCGTTGGGACCGAGGAAGGCGAACACAGAGCCCTCCGGAACATCGAAGTCGATGCCATCGACGGCCGCGAGGGAGTCGTAGCGTTTGACGAGCTCACGCACCTCGATCGCATTCGACATCCTCCTCGCCGTGCGACGCTCGGTTATGTAACCTGCGGACGATCCCCGAGGGAACAATCGTCAGCACGAGCGCCGGGGCTCCAGCGGCCCGGAAGGGCCGCCGGAGTGGGCAGGGCATCGTCAGCGGAGGCGGAAGACGCAGGGACAGAGCGCGGAGGGCTTCGGCCATGGCCCGAGGGCCACCTGGTGCACCTGCCTCACCGCGCCAGTCGCGGAGGCCGCGAGGGTCTCGCTCCATCCGTCCCTGGTCGTCACAAAAAAAGGAACGCATCCGGAGTAGTTAACTATTGTAACGTTAAACTCGCTTAATGAGTTAAATCAGCCCCTGTCCCTCGAGAGCCGAACAGGACGAGGGCGACCTTTCCTTGCTCGGTCAGCCGGACCCGTCCCCGCGGCCCGGTACCCTCGATTCGGACGAACCCCCATCGCTGCTCGAGCGGTTCGAGCCGGCGGCGAAGACGCCCATGCTGAGCCTGGGGGGTGAGCCCGCCGCCCTCGAGACCCGTTGCGTCGAGGCCGAGCTCCCGGAGGAGCTCGCGCTTGCGAAGTGCCCCCCCTCGCCGGTCGAGGGCGTCGAGCACCTCGACGAGTTCGGATCCCGGCGCGCGCAGCTCGTAGACCCCCACGGGATCGATGCCGCTGACGACGTCGTTGACGGGTCGCACGCGGGGGGTGCGATTGGAGTACCACGAGCGGGAGACCCGAACGTAGTACGGCTCTCCCTTCCATAACATGCATGAGAGGGTTCCCGCGATCGACGTGATCTTGGTCCCGGTCGAGACGTTCACCCGGATCGGAACGACCGACGCGTCGTGGCGGTCGAGTCGCCGCTCCGACTCAAAGATTTGCCGGAACGCCCCGAGCGCTCCGAACACGTCCCATATCTCCGTCGGCGTCACCTGGACGTCCACGGGCCACGGGGCGGCACGCAGGCGCCGCACCACGGCATCGACGAACGGTTGCGCGGCGTCGCGCTCGGAGCGCGTCAACAAGTAGACGCGATCAGCGCGATCGGAGAGGATCGGTTCGGTGATGCGCTCAACCTCGAAGCCCACGGGGGCGACGTGGATCCGTGCGCGCGGGTCACCGATGGGAGTCCGCGGGATCGAGCGCGTCGAGCGTCTCGGCACGGCGGACGGAACACGATGAGTCGGATGAACTTGCGGGGTCCGACGGGCCGGGTTGCCTTGCACGAGGGGTCCTTGCACGCGTTGCAACACGGCAGCTGGGACGAAAGGTGATATCGCCCCGGACCCCGCCCTGCCTCCCCGAGTCAGATCCCGATGGCCGTACCGCTCGCCGCCGCACTTCGCTCGACCCCGCTCTTCTTCGAGCCCGTCCCGCCCGGTGCCCGCATGAGCGCCGAGCGTGCGGCGAAGCAGCTCGCCGCGGTCGTGGACGTCATCCGAGCCGTCCCGCGCATCGATGCGGTGGACGTGCCCGAACTCGTGGACGAGAACCACGAAGGACGTCCGTACTACCGGACGGGGGATCCCCGCGAGTACGCGCGACGGATCCACGAGAACACGGGGCGCGAGGTCATCGTCAACAAGGTCGTGGCCCACCTCGCGACCCCGGAGGCCGTGGCCGAGTGGGCCCAGGAAACGGTCGCCCGGGGAATCCGACACGTGGTTCTGGTCGGCGGCACGAGTCGGTACATCCCCTACCCCGGACCGACCGTCATCGAAGCGAACCGACTTTGTTTGCCAATCTTCCAGGACGTGCGGGGGAGCCTGGGCAACATCACGATCCCTCAGAGGGTCGGCGAAGCGCATCGGATGCTTGCGAAGACGCGCGCCGGCGCTTCCTTCTTCACGACCCAGATCCTCTTCGACGCCACGGCCGCGAGCGGGATGATCGAGGAGTATGACCGTTTGTGCCGGGAGGCGAAGCTCGCTCCCGCTGCGGTCCTCCTCAGCGTCGCCCCCCTCGGGGACGATAGCGACGTGGAATTCGCCCGTTGGTTGGGCGCCGAAGTATCCGAGGCGGCCGAACAGGAGATCCTCTCGGGCCCCGAGTCGGAGGCCGGATCTCGCAGCGTGACCCAGGCGCTACGTCTCTGGTCGACGGTCGATCAGGTACGTCGAAAGCACGGTCTCTCGGTCCCGCTGGGCGTGAACGTCGAACAGATCACGACCCGGCACCTTCCGCACGCGGAGGAGATGCTTCGAGCGTTCGCCGACGTCCTCCCTCGGGAGGAATCCCCTTCGGGCGCATCGAGGACCCCGGACCCACTTCGCTCCTAGCCGAGCGCGTGCGAGAGGGCGTCGATCGCCTCGCTCATGTCGTCCCGTTCGAGCACGAAGATCGTGTCCGTGTAGCACGACATCGCCTGGACGATGTTGATTGAACGCGTGGAGAGAACGCTCGTGAGCCGGGCAAGGAGCCCTGGGGTCTCCTCGATGCTCTCCGGGCTCGTGACCGCGAGCTCGACCAGTCCTCTTCGAACGGAGATGATCTGCGACTCGCGCAGCTTCCGTGTGAAGCGCGGGACCGAGTCCTCGTCGATCACAATCACCGTCCCTCGCGAGACTTGGATCAACCGGCAGATGGAATTCTCATCGAGGATCTCTTCGACGACGTCCCCGAGACGTCGGAGCACGTCGACTCCCTGGTCGACGGTGATGGTGGCCACCTTACTCCGGGTCTCGATGCGGCTCTTGCTGAGGACGCGGCGGACCGTCTTCTCCCGAGACTCGTGGTTGGGTCCGAGCGGGAAACGGCGGCATGCCGCCACGATCGCCTCCAGGTGCTCGGTGCCGATCTCCTCCCCGATCTTTCGCGCGATCGCGGAGTGATTGGCGATCCCGAGACGGAGCGCCTCGGTCACCGCGGGCCGGGCATCGATCCATTCCCGGACCGCACGAGCGGTCGTTCGGTCGCTATTCGACATAGTGTCTGAAATCCGACATATAAGTCCGGCTTGTCCAATCACGGTCAAATGGTACTTATAGGCGTCCCTTGCTTCATCGTCTTGTCGAAGCCCCACGAAATGGAAACCCGCAAGATTATTCTCGCTTACTCCGGCGGTCTCGACACCTCTGTCGCGATCCCGTGGCTTCGAGAGAAGGGATACGAGGTGATTGCGCTGACGATGAACCTGGGTCAGCCCATCGATCTCGAAGCGGTTCGCGCGAAGGCGCTCGCCGCCGGCGCCGCGCGCGCCTATGTGGTCGACGCTCGAGAACAGTTCGCCAAGGAGTTTATCGCGCCTGCCCTCGCGGCGAACGCCCTCTACGAGGGTCAGTACCCGCTCAGCACCGCCCTCGCCCGGCCGCTGATCGGCTGGCACCTCGTGGATGTTGCGCGTCGCGAAGGGGCATCGCACGTGGCCCACGGCTGCACCGGCAAGGGGAACGACCAGGTCCGCTTCGATCTGTGCACGGCCGGACTCGCGCCAGATCTCGAGGTCATCGCTCCGGCCCGGGTCTGGAAGATGACGCGCGAAGAAGAGGTCGAGTATGCTCACGCCCACCACGTAGCCGTTCCCACCGCCAAGCGCTCCCCGTATAGCACCGATGAGAACCTCTGGGGACGCTCGGTGGAGTGTGGGGTCCTGGAGGATCCCGCGATCGAGCCGCCAGAGGAGGTGTACGCCTGGACGCGATCCCCGCTCGAAGCACCGGATCGCCCCACGTACGTGAAGATCGGATTCGAAGGGGGCCGTCCCCGGACCTTGGGCAGCGAAGCACTCTCCCTGCGTGAACTTGTCGAGCGACTGAACCGGATTGGTGGCGAGAACGGCGTCGGCCGGATCGACCACGTCGAATCGCGTCTGGTCGGAATCAAGTCGCGCGAGGTCTACGAGTGTCCGGCAGCGACGATCCTCCTCGGGGCCCACGCGGCCCTCGAGGCGCTCGTACTTCCACGCGATCTGCTCGAGGCGAAGCGCTCGCTCGAGCAGCGGTACTCCCTGCTGATCTACGACGGTCTGTGGTTCACTCCGCTGCGGGAGGCGCTCGATGCCTTCGTGACCTCCACTCAGGAGCGAGTCTCTGGCGAAGTCACGGTCAAGCTCTACAAGGGCTCCGCGCGGATCGCCGGTCGCACCTCCCCGTACTCGATGTATCGACAGGATCTCGCGACGTACTCCGGCGGCGACCGATATCGCGCCGAAATGGCGGAGGGGTTCATTTACGTCTGGGGGCTGCCCACACGGACCTGGTCGGCGATCGGATCGAAGGCAACGGCGAAGCCGCCGCTCGCCGTGGGAACAGGGACCCCGCACTGATCGCCTGGGAGCTCAGCATGACGACCTCGACCCCCGCTCCCGCGTACGTTCGCACCCCCGCCACCGGCTTCCTCAGCTCGCTCTCGGTGGACCGCGCGCTTGCGCGGTACGACCTCGCGGGAAGCATCGCGCACGCCGAGATGCTCGGGCACGCGGGGATCCTATCCGCGAGCGAGGTCGAGACTCTCCGAGGCGGTCTCCGTCGCATCGCCCGGGAGCTCGCCGAGGGATCCTTTGACTGGAGAGAGGATCTCGAGGACGTGCACACGAACATGGAGGTCCGGCTCACCGAACTGGTGGGCCCGGTCGGAGGCAAGATCCACTCGGCGCGTAGCCGGAACGATCAGATCGCCTTGGACGAGCGTCTCTTCCTGCGGGTCGCGATCTACTCCGTCGCCCAGCGCACCCACGAGCTCGCCTCGAAGCTGCTCGAACGAGCGCGCCAGGAGATCGAGACGCCGCTGGCCGGGTACACCCATCTCCAACGGGCGCAGCCCGTGACCTTGGCGCATCACTTGCTCGCACATTTCTGGCGGCTCCAGCGGGACGTCGATCGGCTCCTGGCGACCGCCGCTCGTTCGAACGTTTCCCCGCTCGGAGCCGGGGCGCTCGCCGGATCCACCCTCCCGATCGAGCCGGATCGGGTCGCCCGTCGACTCGGGTTCGATCACCCGTTCGAGAACTCCCTGGACGCGGTCAGCGATCGAGATGGGTTCGTGGAACTCGCCTTCGATCTCGCGCTGCTCTCCGTGCATCTCAGCTCGATGGGGGAGGAGCTGGTCCTCTGGGCGTCGGCGGAGTTCGGGTATCTCCGTGCGAGCCCCAGCCTCGGCTCGGGCAGCAGCCTGATGCCGCAAAAGCGCAACCCCGACGTGGCCGAGCTCGCGCGTGGGAAGGCCGGACGGACGATCGGCGATCTGCTCGCCCTGCTCGTGACACTCAAGGGGCTGCCGCTCGCCTACAACCGAGACCTTCAGGAAGACAAGGCCCCAGTTCTGGACGCCCTTTCGACTACGGAGGCCACACTGGCGGCCCTGATCGCGGTCGTTCCGGCCCTCGAGTTCGAGCGCGAGCGCATGCGAGAGACCGCGACCGATCCCGCGATGCGCGCGACGGACGCGGCCGAGCACCTCGTCCGGCACGGCGTCCCCTTCCGGGAGGCGCACGAGCGGATCGCGGCCCACGTCGCCGCGCACGGTGGGCGGTTCGACGACCCCGAGGGTGTGGCCGGCCTCGGGCCGGGCCCTTCCGCTGCGGCCTGGACGTTCGATCCGTCAGATCCGCTGGCCGGTCGGCTCTCGCCCGGGGGCCCCGCCCCGATCGCGGTCCGACGCCAGATCGACCTCGCGGACGCGCGCATGCGCGTCGCGCACTCATCCCTCTCCTCGCTCGGCCGATCGGCCGGGCTCATCGAGGAGCTACTCCAGGAGGAACCGAAATGACCGAGTGCCCAGCGTGCGATGCCCATGTCGAATGCGCCACCATGGTGGCCGGAGAGATCTTTCCGTGCACCGACTGCGGGACCGAGCTTGAGGTCGTGACGACTCTACCGACCGCGGTCCAGCTGGCCCCGAAGGAGGCGGAAGACTGGGGTGAGTGACGCCCTCCGCCTCGGGATTTTCCTGACCATCGTCCGACCCGAAGAGAAGCAGATCTTCCAGGCCGCCGAGGCTCGCGGGATCACGGTCGAGCGTCTCGACGACGAGCGCATGACCTTCGATCTAGAACGACCGGACCTGCCCGTCGACGTGATCCTGAACCGTTCGGTCAGCCACTCCCGCGGCCTGTACGCGATGCGGTTCTTCGCCCACTACGGGATTCCGACCGTCAACACGGCCGACGTCATCGAGCGGGCCGGCGACAAGATCCTCGGATCTCTGCGGCTCCGGGAGGCCGGGATTCCGACCCCCCGAACGATCGTGGCGCTTACCCCGGAGGCGGCGTTGATTGCGCTCGATCAGATCGGCTACCCCGCGGTCCTGAAGCCTCCGATCGGCTCGTGGGGTCGGCTGATGGCCCGCGTGCACAGCCGCGAGGAGGCGGAGCAGATCATCGAGCACAAGGTCGCGCTCGCCTCTCCGCAACACTCCGTGTTCTACGTACAGGAGTACGTGCCCAAGCCCGATCGCGATCTGCGCGTCTTCGTCATCGGACGGACGGTGGTGGGAGCCATGTATCGACACTCGAGCGACTGGCGGACCAATGCGGCCCGTGGGGCCGAATCCGAGGCGTTCGATCCTCCGGAGTCCGTGCGCGCACTTGCGATCCGCGCCGCCGAGGCGATGGGTGGAGGCATCCTCGCGGTGGACCTGATGGAAGCTCCCAGCGGGCTCGTGGTCCATGAGGTCAATCCCACCCCCGAATTCAAGTCCCTGCAAGCGGCGACCGGCCTCGACATCGCCGACCGCATCCTCGACTACGTCGCCGAGGTCGCCCGACGATGAGAGCCTCGGTGGTGGGCGGCAGCGGGTACGTTGGTGGCGAACTTCTGCGCCTCCTCCTCCGACACCCGCGCATCGAGCTCGAGCAGGTCTCCTCCGACTCGATGGCCGGCAAGGCGGTGACCCGGGCCCATCCCAACCTGCGCCGATCGACCGATCTGAGATTCGTCCCCCACGGCGAGCTCAAGCCCGCCGAGGTCACCTTTGTCGCGGTTCCGCACCGCGAATCGATGCATCGGATGCCCGAATGGCTTGCTCGGGGCGGGATCGTCGTCGATCTCAGCGCCGACCACCGGCTGAAGGACCCGAGCCAGTATCCTCAGTATTACGGGGTCACCCACCCGCATCCCGAGCTGCTCGTTCGCGCGGTCTATGGCCTGCCCGAGCTCCACCGCGAGGAGATCCGCGGGTCCTCGTTGATCAGCAACCCTGGATGCATCGCGGCGGCGACGATCCTCGCCCTGCGACCGCTCGTGGCCTCCGGTCTCGTGGATACGGATCGGCCCGTGGTCGTGGACGCCAAGAGCGGGTCCTCGGCCGGAGGCAGCGACAGTGGCCCCGCGTCGTCCCACCCGGAGCGTTCGGGCTCGATGCGCCTCTATGCACCCGCCGGCCATCGGCACACCGCGGAGATCGAACAGGAGACTGGAGCGAAGATCGGCATGTCGGCGCATGCGGTCGAGGCGGTCCGCGGCGTCCTATCCACGAGCCACGCGTTCCTGCGGGCGCCTGTTGACGAGAAGGAGATCTGGAGAGTCTACCGGGCCGCGTACGGCTCCGAGCCGTTCGTACGGATCGTGCACGAGGCCGATGGCATCCACCGGGAGCCGGAACCGAAGGTGCTCAGCGGGTCGAACTACTGCGATATCGGCTTCGCGCTCGATGCCCACACGGGTCGGGTCATCGCCACCTCGGCAATCGACAATCTGATGAAAGGAGCTGCCGGCAACGCCCTGCAAGCGCTGAACGTGGCGGTGGGGTTTCCCGAGACGATGGGCCTCGAGTTCCCCGGCCTGCATCCGATCTAGACCCATGACGATCGTCGTCAAGATCGGGGGCGCCGAGGGCAACGAGGTGGGCCCCGTGCTCGCCGATCTCGCGCGCCGCACCGACTACGTGCTGGTCCACGGTGGCTCGGGGGAGATCGATCGACTGGGCGAGTCGATGGGCCACCCCTCGAAGTACTACACGTCCCCGAGCGGAGTAGTATCCCGACACACCGACTCCGAGCACATGGACGTGGTGGTGCTGGCGATGGCCGGGCGGATCCAGACCGAGCTCGTCCGCGCGCTCGGTGCACTCGGCGTGCGCGCGGTGGGACTCAGTGGGGCTGACGGAGGGCTCCTGATCGCCCGGAAGAAGGAGGCAAGCCGCGCGATCGAAGACGGAAGGGTCGTTCGCGTGAAGGATGACCGCTCCGGTGTCGTTGAGGAGGTGCGCGCGGATCTGCTCCGGGTGTTGCTGGGCGCCGGGTACGTTCCGGTCATAGGGCCGCCCGCCATCTCCCGCACGGGAGAATTGCTGAACGTCGATGCGGATCGAGTGGCCGCTCAGGTCGCGGTGGCACTCGGCGCCGAAACGCTCCTCCTGCTCACGAATGTGGTCGGCGTGCTGCGGGATCGGAACGATCCGGCGAGCCGTATCGACTCGGTCTCCCGGGATGCGGTCGATTCCATGATGCCGTACGCCGAGGGGCGAATGCGCAAGAAGATCCTCGCGGCCCGAGAGGCCGCGGTCGGGGGGGTCGGCCGCATCGTGATCGCCTCGTCCATGGTCCCCGAGCCGGTCGAACACGCCCTGGCCGGTCACGGTACGGTGATCGAATGAACGATGCCGAACCCGTTCGGGGAGAGTTCGCGGCGGTGGGGCGGCGCGAGATCACGATCGTCCGAGGCGAGGGCGCCCGGCTCTGGGATGATCGGGACCGATCGTTCGTGGATCTCGGCATCTCCCTCGGAGTGGGCAATCTCGGCCACTCCAATCCAGCCATCGTACACGCCGTCGAGACGCAAGCGCGGCAGCTCATCCACGTCGGAAGCGCGTGCGACACTCCTCCCCGGCACGACTTCGTTCAGCGCCTCCTGGAACTCATGCCCCCCACGCTCGACCGGGTCTTTCTGTCGAATTCCGGGGCCGAGGGGATGGAGACGGCGTTGAAGTTCGCCCGCTCCTCGACCGCCCGGCCGGGGTTCGTTGCCGCGTTGCGCGGGTTCCATGGACGGACGCTCGGGGCGCTTTCGGCGACTTGGCGACGCGATCTGAGGGAACCGTTCGAGCCCCTCGTTCCCGGCTTTTCCCACGTGCCGTACAACGACGCCGCCCAGCTCGATCGGGCCGTGGACCAAACGACGGCCGCGGTCATCTTGGAACTGGTCCAGGGAGAAGGGGGCGTTCACGCCATCGACCCGGAGTACCTCCGCGCGGCCCGCGCGGTCTGCGATCGCAGCGGTGCGCTTCTCATCTTCGACGAGATCCAGACCGGCATGGGCCGGACCGGGCGCCGGTTCGCCTTCGAGCGGTGGGGGATCCTCCCCGACATCCTGGTCCTCGCCAAATCGCTCGCCGGTGGGGTTCCCATCGGCGCGACGATCACGACCGAGGACGTCGAGCGCCGATTCCGCGGCACGCACCACTCCACGTTCGGCGGGAATGCGCTCGCCTGCGCGGCAGGACGCGCGGCGCTCGACTACCTCGTCTCCGAGCGCCTGGACGAACGCGCCGAGCGTCTGGGGACCGAGGCGATGGCGCAGCTCCGCCGTTCGCCGAGCCCTCGCGTCCGTGAGGTCCGGGGTCTCGGTCTCCTGATCGGGATCGAGCTCAAGGAGCGGGCCGCGCCGTACCTTCAGGCCCTTCGCGAGCGGGGATTCCTCGCGATCGGAGCGGGGCCGAACGTCATCCGCTTGCTTCCTCCCCTCGTCATCTCCGAGGCGGACTGGTCCGCCGGATTGGCGGCGATCTCCGAGGTCCTTGCGGATGGATGATCCCGAGGTCCTGGTCGAGCTGCTGGAGGCCTACAGCCCCTCGGGCCATGAAGGGCCGGCCGTCGAGCGGTTCCGGGCCCTCGCCCAAAGGCTCGGCTACTCGGTCTCGAGCGATGTCGCGGGGAATGGGATTGCGAGGCGAGGCTCCGGCCGGCCCCAGATTCTCTTCCTCGGGCACATCGATACCGTCGAGGGGGCCTTGCCGGTCCGACGCGAGGGAACCCGCATCTACGGGCGGGGCGCGTGCGACGCGAAGGGACCCCTCGCCGCCGCCTTACTGGCGGGTCGGACGGCGCCCACTCGAGGAGAGGTCGTGGTCGTCGCGGCGGTCGGCGAAGAGACCGATAGCCGAGGGGCCCGCGCGCTCCTGGAAGCGTTCCGACCGGAGTACGTGATCGCGGGAGAGCCGAGCGGGTGGGATGGCCTCGCCGTCGGGTACAAGGGCGATCTACGGCTGAAGGCCATCTTCCTCGGCGATCGCGCTCACCTTTCGGCACCGACCGCGTCCACGGCCGATCGGGCGGTCGAGTGGATCCAGGGCCTGCGGCAGGAGGTTGCGCGGCGAACGGGCCCTACCCCGTTCCGTTCCCTGACCTTCAAGGTCATTTCCATTGCGACCACGACGGACGGGGGCGCGGAGCGCGTGGAGGTCGTGGTCGATCTGCGGATCCCTCCGGGATCCGGGGCCGCGGCTCTCCTCGCCCAGCTTCCGCGGGAGGGCGGGCCCGAGACCATCGAGCCGCTTGTGGAGCTCGACCCGTACGAAGGGGATCGCCTCGATCCGGTGGTCGCTGCGCTCTCACAGGGGATCCGGGCCGCCGGTGGACGACCGACCCTCTGGCGAAAGACGGGGACCTCCGATCTCAACCTCGTGGCGCCGGCCTGGAGAGTGCGAGGAGCCGCATACGGACCCGGAGATTCACGTCTCGACCACACCGACGGAGAGTTCCTGGAGGTCGAAGACCTCGACCGCGCCGTTCGCGTGCTCGCCCACGCCTTCGAGATTCTGGCCGCCGGAGAGGCGAGGCCTACTCCTCGTCGATCGGACGAGCGTGCTTGATGAACTCCCCGCTGCGCAACTCGCGCGCGGCCTGAACAAGCTCCTCTTGCGAGTTCATGACGATCGGCCCGTACCATGCCACGGGCTCGTGCAGCGGGCGACCGGAGACGAGCAGGAACCGCAGCGGCGCGTCCGCGGCATCGACCCAGATCGACTCCCCGGGACCGTAGAGCAGGGTCTCTCCCGCGCTCGCCACGACCTCGCCGTTCGCGTCGAAGCGACCCGATCCCTCGATCGTGTGCGCGAAGGCGGTGTAGCCGGGGGGCGTTGGGATATCGAACGATCCTCCCGCGGGCACCCATACATCCAAGTACGTAGGATCGACCGAGAGGCCCGACACCGGACCGTGCGCGGTACCGAACGATCCCGCTACGACCTTGATGCGATTGCCCGTGTCGGTCTCTACCTCGGGGATCTCCGACGCCCCGAGACCCCGGTACGCCGGCACGTCCATCTTCTGACGCGCGGGTAGGTTGACCCAGAGCTGGAACCCCGACATCCGGCCTTCCGCGCGCTCGGGCATCTCCTGATGGATGATCCCGCTGCCCGCGGTCATCCACTGGACATCACCGGCGTCGATCACGCCCGAGTTTCCGAGGGTGTCTCCGTGGGCGACCCGTCCCTCGAGCATGTAGGTCACGGTCTCGATGCCCCGGTGGGGATGCCAGGGGAACCCGGCCATGTAGTCCGCGGGGTTCGCAGACCCAAAATTGTCGAGCAGGAGGAACGGATCGAATAGTGGAACCTGCCCGTTCGAAAACGCCCGCCGCAGCCGCACGCCGGCGCCCTCCAGCGTGGGAACTCCTGGGAAACGGCGAGTTACAGAACGTCGTGGCTCGGTCATCGGAATCACTTTCGTATATCAGATGGCGCAAGGTAACTTATAAGGCCTCGGGGGCGCGAACGCCACTGTTCGAGGGGCACGATGGGACCGCTCGGAGGACGTTCGTCCCCAGCGAACGGATGGCGGCGCCGATCGGCCCTACACCGCATCGAACCGCGCCTCACGATCTCGGCCGGAACGCGGAGGGACGGCCCGGGATGGACGGCATGGACTCCCAGTATCGATATATCAAATCGGGCGCTCCTACCGGTGTGGCACCTTCGGCTCGACCGCTCCGGAACTGGCCCGGTGGGATGATCGGGATGTACGCGCTCCATCAGATGAGCCGCGAACCGATCTACGGCTGGCAGCTCGCGGAGCGGATCGCCGAGACGACGAAGGGGGGATGGCGGCCGGGAGCCGGTGCGGTCTATCCGATCTTGAAGAGCCTCGTCCATCAGAAGCTCGCGCGGATCGAAGTGCGGGGCGGACGCAAGGTCTACCTCGTCACCCCGAGGGGGCGCGCGCGACTCGCGTTGATGCGGACGCGGATCCGGGACGGCGGAGGGCGATACATGGAGCTGCGCCGTCTGGTCCTCGATCTCGTCGATCCGGCCGAGCGTCCCGAGTGGGCGATCGAGCACCTGCGCCGCTCCCTCACGATGTTCGTCGAGCTGTCGGATTCCGTCGACCTCATTCCTTCGGCGCGTGGGCGGGCCCTCATGTACCGGCAAGGGGCCCGTGAACTTCGCGGGACGCTCGCGCGCCTCGAGCACGCTCGGCGGTCCGGCACGGGATCGCGTCGAGCCCGGAAGCGATGAATCGGTGACGGGATCGGGGTCCCTCCGCGGCGCGGGAGTCTTTATCAAAGCGAGCCGGGTCGCCGAGTTTCGTGATGGGCCCGTAGCTCAGGCCGGCAGAGCAGGCGGCTCTTAACCGCAAGGTCAGGGGTTCAAATCCCCTCGGGCCCGTCGTACCCTCGCGTTGGCGAGAACGGGGGATCGCGCCGCGCCCCCGCCGTCTCTTTCTACTTGCCGGAGGTGAACGGCGCCGGAGGCGAGAGGGTGGCGATGGGCATTCCCCGGGAGACGGTCGCTCGGCTGGTGAAGGAAAATGAGGGGCACGACTGCCCCGAGCACCCCGAGATCTGCGTACGGCTGGAGGCGGCGGCGGATCTCCCGACCCGCTTCGGGGACTACCAGGTGGTGGCGTTCTGGAACAACCTCGATCGGAAGGAGCACGCGGCCTTCGTCCACGGGGATATCTTCGAGCAGGAGGCGGTCCCGGTGCGGATCCACTCCGAATGTCTCACCGGGGACGCCATCGGCTCGCTGCGGTGCGACTGCCGCGATCAGCTCATCGAGTCGCTGGAGCGCATCGGGAAGATGGACACGGGGGTCGTACTGTACCTCCGGCAGGAGGGTCGCGGGATCGGTTTCACCAACAAGATCCGGGCCTACGAGCTTCAGGACGCGGGGTACGACACGGTTCAGGCGAACGAACTCCTCGGCTTCAAGGCGGACGAACGCGACTATGCCATCGCGGCGCACATGCTTGCCTCGCTGCACGTGAAGTCGGTGAAGGTGATGACCAACAACCCCCAGAAACTGGCCGACCTGGAACGCCACGGGGTTCGGGTCGTGGGTCGTATCCCGATCGTGGTTCCGGCGAACCAGGTCAACGGGCCTTACCTCGACACCAAGCGCAAGCGGATGGGCCACCTGTTGGTGGTGGAACAGCCGGACGACCTGGTCGACTATCCCAACCGAGCCGGTCCGAGCGGCTGACCCCTCGGCACGAACCCGCGATCCAGAGGCGAATCGGGCAGAACCGTGTCGGACGCGCGGAGGTTCGAGCTCGTCGACCTTCCCATGGGAGCCCGCGAGGTTGCCGTTCCGGTCCTGATCGACTCGTTCGTCGGGATCTATCGCTGGCACGCGAAGCGGACGCTCCGGGACGTCCGCTGGGTGCGGGGAGCTCGACTGGGGGAGGAGATCGTGGGGGTATCGATGCTCGAGCCGCTCACACCCGAGGTGGGGTACGTCTACTATCTCGCGGTCCTCGCGGCGCGCCGCGGCGAGGGCATCGGAGCGCTCCTGCTGGACGATGCGCTCGAGCGCTTCCATCGCAGCCAGATCCGGGTCGTGTACGGTGCGGCGGAGAAGGAGAACGCCCCATCGCTGGGCCTGTTCCGCTCCCGAGGGTTCCGCGTGGTAGAGCGGCGCGAGCTCGGATACGCGGAGGGAGGGCTCGGCGCGTGGGGGTTACGCGGTCGGATGCGGCTGGTGCACGGAGAACTGCTGATGGGCAAGCGGCTGGACACCGACGCCGCTCGGAACGAGTAGCGGCCCGGGCTAGCGATCGACCAGGGACATGCCCATCGGGGAGTAGCGATCGCCCGCGACGGAGGCCGGGGAGACGGTCGCTTCGATCCGCTCCCGGTCGCCTCGAGAGAGCACGAGATCGAGCGCGGCGACGTTCTCTTCGAGATAGGTCCGATGCTTCGTACCGGGTATCGGCACGATGTCCTCCCCTTGTGCAAGAACCCAAGCGAGCGCGAGCTGCGCGGTCGTGCATCCCTTCTCCGCCGCGAGGGCGCCCAACCGGAGGGCGATCTCCTGGTTCCGGGAGAAGTTCTCCCCCTGGAACCGGGGGATGCCTCGGCGAAAGTCGTCCGGAGGCAGCTGATCGAGCGCCACCAGTCGACCGGAGAGGAACCCCCTACCGAGGGGGCTGAACGGGACGAAGCCGATTCCGAGCTCCCGACAGGTCGCGAGGATGTCCTGCTCGGGGTCCCGGGTCCACAACGAGTATTCGCTCTGGACCGTGGTGATCGGGTGGACCGCATGGGCCCGGCGCAGCGTTTGGGAACGGACCTCCGAAAGCCCGAGGAAGCGCACCTTCCCTTCGTCGACGAGCCGGGCCATCGCTCCGATGGTCTCCTCGATCGGGACGCGCGGATCGAGGCGATGGAGATAGTACAGATCGATCGTCTCGACGCCCAAACGACGGAGGCTCGCCTCGCACGCCGCTCGGACATGCTCCGGTCGCCCATCGACCCGGCGCTCTTGGGCCGATGGGCCTTGGACGAGGCCGAACTTGGTGGCGAGGACGATCTCCGTGCGGCGCTCCTGGATCTCCCGGCCGATCAGGACCTCGTTGGTGTACGGACCATAGGCATCTGCCGTGTCGAGAAAATTGATCCCGAGATCGAGCGCCCGGTGGAGCGTCGCCACCGATTCCGCATCGTTCCGTGTACCGTACGAGGCCGACATCCCCATGCACCCGAGGCCGAGGGCCGAGACGAGGGGTCCCGTGCGCCCGAGCCGCCGTAGCTTCATGCGTCCGTGCGGCCCTCCTCGTGACCCGCCCGGGCCGTCAGGAGCTGCCCTCCTTCCCCGCCCTCGAAGAACGCGAGTGCGTCGGTGGGTACGCCGGACTCGCGGGCCCATCGCCCCAGGTCGGGATGGGTGACCTCGACCTCCTGGAATCCCGCGGCTCGGGCGAGGTCCGCCAGCTCTGAATCCGTGTACCAGTGAATCCGAGAAGCTACCGGCTCCGGTGCGGCGGTCGTGCCGCAAAGCGCGACAGAACCCGTGAACATCACGAAGCGCCCGTCCCGATCCAGGACGCGGTGGATCTCGCGCAGGACCCGCTCGGGATGCTCAAAGAAGGCGAAGGCGCCGGTCGACACCGCGCAGGAGTACGCGCGGGAAGGAAAAGGCAGGCTGTCGGCTTCGGACTCCCGTACGGTGAGGCGCCCCTCGGCGATGACTTCCGCGTTGATCTCACGTGCGAGGCGGACCATCGTCGGGCTGTGGTCGATGGCCGCGGCCCGACATCCCGACCTCAGGGCCTCCTCGAGGAACGCGCCTCCACCGCAGCCGACCTCGATCAATCGGTCCTTCGCCGTCAGCCCGAGGACGGAGAGGATGGCGCGGAAGTTGGGGCGATGGTAGATCGGGTCGCGGTAGATCGAGCGGGCGTGGGGTCCCTCCGGTCGACGCGCGGTGCGGTCGGTGAGCCAGTCCCCGAGCCTCCTCGGCGCGCTTGCTTGGACCAGCGTTCCAACGACCGAACCGGCGAACCAGCCGGCGATCTCCTCCTCCGAGCCATGGAACACCGACCCCCAGCCGCGATGCTCCCACTCGAGGGTCGTCCCGCCCGCCGTCGGGAGGAAGCGCAGAACGATCTCCGTTTGTAGCTCGGGCTCCCACGGCGCGGGGTGCCACTCGATCCGAAGGTGATCGGCGGGGATCCAAGCGACCACGCGCCCGATCTCTTGAGTTCCCTCGAAGATCCGACCGTCCGGCCCCGGATGGAACGTGATGCCACGCGCGGCCAGCGAGTCGATGAGCTGCTCGGTCACGAGGTCGAACGCGCGCTTCGGGTCCATCCCGACGTCGATACGCACCACGAAAGCGTGGGGGTCGCTGCGGAGGTCCGAGTGCGGGGTCATCGAGAGTCTTCCGGGGGTCGATGTAGTCGACCGCGGATATGGGTTCGCGGGGGACCGGTGGAGTGACGGTCTCCGTGCGTCCCCGTTCAGTCGGAGGACGGGGGCCGGGGCCGTTTGGACGCGGGACGTGACCCGAGCGCCTCGAGCCCGGAGTGGCTCTCTTCCTTGTGCGCGACGAGGGCCTCTTCCGACCGGAAGACCCGTCCGCACTCCGAACAGATCGCTTCGATCTCGTCGTACTCGACGTACGGCATCGCGTACCGGTAGGGCCTAGGAGGTAATGGAGGTACCGGCGATGAATCGCCGAGCGGGGGCCGCCGCCTATCGCCGGAGGCGCTCGAGGGCGGCTCCGACCATCAGCGGGAACAGCACCGTCACGTCGCCGTCGACGCTGGTGTGCCGCGCGCCCGGCTTGACCTTGCCCCATGAGATCGCTTCGCGCGTCCGCGCGCCGGAGAGGCTCCCATCCCACTCGACCGCGCTCGTGACCTGCAGCACCGCGTCGAGTCCGTCCCGGAACTGGTTCCACCAGATCGTGTGGTGCTTGGAGATGCCGCCTCCGAGGAGGATCGCGCCGGAGCGCTTCGCCTCGTACACGATGTCGGAGAGGTGCTGTTCGTCGCGCAGGAGGTCGATGCTGAACTCCTTGTGGTCCTGCCAGAAGAGCCAGAGCTGGGAGCCGACCGCCCCGTCGGTGATCCCCGGTACGAAGATCGGGACCCGGTGGTCGAAGGCGGCTCTCAAGATGCTCGACGCGCCCGCACGCTTCGGGATCGCTTCGCCGATCGCCCAGGCGAGATCGCGGGTGGTCAGCGACCGGACGTCTCGGCGCCAGAGCGCAGCGAGGATCTTCTGCATCTTCTCCTCGATGATCGCGCCGTAGTGCGACTCGGGGATGACGAGGTTCCCGAGGCGGTAGAGGTGGCGCCGGTGCAGGTCGGCGTCGTCGAGGTTCCAGGCGCCGTGGTAGTACGGGCGGAACGACCGGGCCAGGTCGTGATCGAGCGTACCGCACGTCGTGACCACCGCATCGACGTACCCTTCTCGGACGAGCGTCGCGAGGACCCCTCGGACGCCCGTGGCCACGATGTCGGCGGGGAAGGACAGGAACAAGGTCATCTGGGGGTCGCGGAGCATCCGGGTCAGTACGTCGACGCCCTCGGCCACGGCCTTCGCGCTGAACCCTCCGGCGGCGTCCAGCCGACGGACGAGGACGTCCAGGGAGGGAGCGTCATCGATCCGGATATCCTCGACCTCACGCGGCATCGTCTCGCCCGGAGCCGGAGGGTGGTTAAAGGCCTCCCGTGAGGCCGAGCGTGGCGGAGTGATAGATGAGGAGGAAGGTGAGGATGTACCCGACCAGGGCGCCCCCGTTCAGGAAGGGGAGACCGGCCTGCGCTTCCCCGCGGCTCACGCGACGCATGAGGACGGCGTAGCCGACCAGCGATCCGACGAGCGCGCCGAGGGCCACCCACAAACTCGCGGAGAGGCCGAGGAT
Organism: Thermoplasmata archaeon; assembly: GCA_035532555.1. Taxonomy (NCBI): domain Archaea; kingdom Methanobacteriati; phylum Thermoplasmatota; class Thermoplasmata; species Thermoplasmata archaeon. The sequence continues at coordinate 198,641 of DATKQS010000009.1, forward strand.
CTTCGGGGAAGAGGGGAGCCAGACGAACGCGGAGACCACCAGGATCCCCGGTATCACGACGTCGCCGAGCCCCATGAACGTCGCGGCGCGTTCTTCCATGGGGACCTTGCGCGTCTCGCTTAGCGGAGGGGCGGCCGCGTAGTCGTAGTCGGCGGACTCGGGCATCACCATCAGGATCGGGAGCTTCATCTCGGTGACGATGTCGGCGAGGCGGATCATGTGCTTCGTGCGGTAGACGGCGATCGCGTCGTACACGGCGAGGGCGATGAGGAGGATGAACACCGGGAGGATGGCGAAGGAGATCCCGAGAATCGCGATCAGGCCACCGGCGGCGACGAACCCGGCGAGGTCCACGATGTACCACTGGGGATCCATGAGGAGGGCCAGGTAGAGTCCGGCCGCGACGATCGCGGCGAGGGGGACCGCCGGGACGAGCACGATCTCCGCGCTCATCGGAGCGAGCAGCCAGCCGGCCGGCAGGGCCACCAGAAGGGACTCGAGCACCGTGAAGTACAGCGCCGCGGCGATCGCGATCAGCAACAGGTGGCGGAGGCCGGCCAGGAGTCCCTGCCGCCGCGCCAGCAGTAGGATGATGATCGGGGCGATGATCACCGCAGCGATCAGGACCAGCGGGGTGGTCAGGCTGCTCGGGTTGGCGCCCGAGCTCAGCCCCGCGGAGCGGAACGGCACCGCGAGAGCGAGCGCTACGAGTTGGGCGCCGATGTAGAGCCCGAACAGCCCCAGCCACCGGACGCTGCGCATCGTCCGTTCAGGGCTGCACGATCGCGTAGGCGTTGTTGCCGAGCACCTTGGTGATCTTCGCGTTGACGCTCATGCCGCGCTGGTTGGCTCCCGTGACGAAGATTACGAAGCCTTCCTTCTTGGCGACGCCGTCGCCCCGGCGTCCGACATCCTCGATCGTCAGCCGGTACACCTCGCCGACCACGACCGGGGCCTTGGGCTTCTCGGGGGTGACGACCCGGCGCATCGTGACGGGGCGCTGGGCGCCGCACGCTTCGCATACGAGGATCGTGAGCCGGCCTTCCTTCGTGAGGTGGGTGTCGGGTCGCTTGCACTCCGAGCAGATCACGTACTTCTCGGTGTATTCCCGGATCCGCTGGGCGATGGCGTCCTTCGCGATGCGGGACTTGAGCACGCCTCGGGGAAGGTCGAGGACCCCGGGGCAGCCGAGTTCCTTGGCGAGGTAGCCGATGACCTGCTCCGGCTCCCGGCGCAGGACCGTCGTGATGTCCTGGAAGTTCCGGATGACCGTCGTCTTGCCGTCGGTGGCGACCACCGGCTCGGGGACCTGGAACCGTTCTCCCCCCGTGCGCACCTCGGGCAACTGCGCCCGAGCGCGTTCGAGGAGCGCTTGATATCCGTCCATGGAAGGAAACCCCGAACCGGGCCGCCCGCAAAAGGGTTGCCGGGCCGCGTGGAGCCGTCCCTCAGTCGGCCGGGAAGGCGTCCAGAAGGCGGAGGACGTGCGTGAGGTCGTGGTCGGACGCTGCGAGCACGTCGGTCGCGGAGTCCCGAACGGCCTGGTCCTCCGGCTTGAAGGCGATGCCGATGCGGCTGCGCCGGAACAGGGCGACATCGATCTCGGAGTTCCCCACGCTCGCCGTCTCATCGGGGTGGATGCCGAGCTGCTCCTGGATCCGAGCGAGCACCTGGTCCTTTTTCTTGATCGGAACGCGTAGGATCCCTTCGTCCGTCAGCTGCCCCGTGGCGTCCGTACGGATCCCATTCGCGAGCACGTAGTCCATCCGGAGCTCCCGCCCCACGCGACGAGCCAGCACGTCGATCCCTCCGCTAACGATCGCGGTGAGGATCCCGCGTTCGCGGAGCCCCCGCATCAGCTCCAGCGCTCCCGGCATGAGCGGCACCTGCGCCAGGATCTCTTCGAGGTCGAAGACCGAGATCCCTGGGCGTACGGTCTTCCAGAGTTGCACATCGGTCCGGATGAACTCGAGGTCGTCGATCGACCCTTCCATGAAGCGGCGGAGCCCCTCCGCATTGGAGAGGCCGAGATGCTCGTGGACGAAGCCCCAGGAGCTGCTGACGTTGACGAGCGTGCCGTCCATGTCGAAGGCGGCCAGTTTAAGCACGGTCGCCTCGCGCGATCGCGTCCGCCTCTTCCAGGATCTTGCTCGAAGGGCGGACCTCCCACGCCGCGAGGTTCGAGTCGATCTGCTCCGGGCGGCTCGCCCCGAACAGGGGCGCCGCACCCCGAGCCTCGAGCCAGTGGAGCGCGATCGAGGCGAGCGGGACGCCGGCCGCGTTGGCCAGCGCCTGGAGAGCGCGTGCACGCTGCTGGACCACCGCGAAGCGATCGGGCTCGAAGATGCGATGCGCGAACCGTCGAACCTCCGCAGGAACCCGCTTTCCCGTGAGATATCGACCGTGCAGGAGCCCGCGCGCGAGCGGCGTGTACGCCTCGATGACCATCCCGCGCGCCCGGCAATACTCGAGGACGGGATCCCCGTCCTCCCGATCGAAGAGGTTGTAGCGGACCTGATTGACGACGATGCGGGCTTCCGAGAGCGCGGCCTGCGCCGTTTCCATCTCTTCGACCGAGAAGTTCGACACGCCGATCGCCCCGATGCGCCCCTCCTTCCAGATCGCCTCCAGGGCGGCCATCGTCTCCTTGAGAGGTACGTGCGAATCGGGAGCATGGACGAGGTAGAGATCCACGTAGGGGCGGCCGAGGCGTTCGAGGCTGCCGACCAAGGATGCGCGGAGCTGCTCCGGTCGCAGGTGTTCCCAGGAGACCTTCGTGACCAGGAAGGAATCCTTCGCGAGCGTCGGGGTTCGGTTCAGCGCTTCCCCGAGCACTCGTTCGGATCGCCCGTTCCCGTACACCTCCGCGGTATCGAACCAACGCATCCCGGCATCGATCGCGTGCTCGAGGCAGCTGCGGGTCTGCTCCTCCTCGGAGCGCTTCCATCGGCCCATGCCCCACAGTCCGAGGCCGAGAGCCGGATGGGGTTTCTTCGAGCCGGGGAGCGGGATCGTGCCGATCGCGGTCCGTGGGGAATCGACCTTGGCGCGCGATGCGCGGGCCTTCCGAGCCGGTGTCATGGTCCCGAACCCTCCGAGGGCCCCGCGCTCTTCAGGTTCGCGTCGATGCGCGTGAGGCGCTCGTCCAGCTCCCGTGCCTTCTCCTCGGCCTCCTGGATGACCGCCGGCGGAGCGCGCTCGCGGAATCCCGGGTCGGCAAGACGCTCGCGGGTTTTCCTCAGTAACGCGGCGAGCTTGTCTCGTTCCCGACGGAGCGTCTCGGTGTCCTCGATCGACGCCGCCGGTCGGAGGATGAAGTACTCTCCCGCCGCCGAGACCCGGGTCGCCGCGCCTTCCGGGGTCGTTTCGCTCGGGCCGAGCAGCTCGAGCGGGTGTACCCGAGCGAGTTTTTCGATGGCCGCACGCTCCGCCATCAACAGAGTGCGGACCTCCTCGTTCTGAGGTCGGATCCAGGCGGAGGGGATCGTCTCGATGGCGACGTGCTCCTCGGCACGCAGGTTCCGCAAGAGCCGGATCGAATCGAGCAGGATCTCCATCCGTGCCTCCGCGAGCGCATCGCGCGGGACCTCCGCGGCCGAGGGCCACGGGGCGATGGTCACCGACTCGCCTTCATGGGGGAGCGCGTGCCACAGTTCTTCCGTCATGTGGGGAACAAAGGGGTGAAGGAGGCGAAGGGATCGCTCGATCACGAACAGGAGCGTTGCCTGCGCAGCCCGTTGACTCACCGCGTCGCCCTTGCCCGCAAGCCGGTCCTTGATGAGCTCGACGTACCGGTCGGCGAGATCGTGCCACAGAAACTGGTAGAGCGAGGTGGCCGCCTGGGTGATCTCGAACCGGGCGAGGGCCGCGTCCACGGCAGAGATCGTCGCGGCGTAGCGTGAGAGGATCCACCGATCCTCGAGCGGGGAGTGGGCGTAAATCGCGGGGGGATCCGCCGGGGGCGCGGTTCCGTTCGGCGTGTGCGACTGGGCGAATCGGGTCAGGTTCCACACCTTCGTCAGGAAGTTGCGGGCGCCCTCGAGGGGCCCGCGTCCGAACGGCCCGTCCTCGTCCGTGGGCGTCGGGAACACGAGCGCGAAGCGCGTCGCGTCGGCTCCCCGCTCGGCGATCACCGAGAGCGGATCCGGAGAGTTCCCGAGATGCTTCGACATCCTCCGGCCGCGGTCGTCGCGCAGCATCCCCGTGAGGTAGACATCGGAAAACGGCGCACGGCCCGTGAAGTACAGTCCGGCCATCATCATCCGGGCGACCCAGAAGAACATGATGTCGCGGCCGGTCACGAGTAGGTGCGTGGGGTAGTAGTGGGCGAGATCCGCCGTCTCTTCGGGCCAGCCGAGCGATAGGAACGGCCACAGCCACGAAGTGAACCACGTGTCCAGGACGTCGGGGTCCGGGATCAGCTCCCGGCACCCACACTTCGGGCAGGACTCTGGAGCGTCCACGTAGACGATCTCCTCCTTGCACTCTGCGCAGCGAGAGACCGGGATCGGATGGCCCCAAACGACCTGGCGGGAGATACACCAGTCCTGGATCGTCTCCATCCACCGGAAGAACGACAACGTCCATCGATCGGGGTGGATGCGCACAAGCCCTTCCCGCACGGCGGCCGCCGCGGGATCCGCGAGGGGGCGCATCTTCACGAACCACTGGGTGGACAGGCGGGGTTCGATCACCGCGTCCGATCGTTCCGAGCGCGCCACGCTGTGCCGATACTTCTCCGTCCGCAGCAGAAGGCGGGCCTCCTCCAGCCGCTTCACGGTCGCTTCCCGGCCCCGTTCGCAATCGAGCCCCCGGAGCTCGGGAGGGACGAGATCCCCCTCGAGCCGCCCCGAAACGTCGAGGATGCTCGCCGGAAGCGCAAGATCGGGGTGCCGCCGATAGATCTCGTAATCCACGAGGTCGTGGCGAGGGGTCACTTTCAGCGCACCGGCCCCGAACGCCGGATCGATCGCCGTATCGGTGACGACGGGAACTCGGCGGTTCACGATCGGTAGCAGGACCTCTCGACCGACGTCGGAAGCATGCCGCGCGTCGTCGGGGTGAACCGCCACCGCCACGTCTCCGAAGATCGTCTCGGGGCGGACGGTGGCGACCTCGAGGCCGCCGGGGCTTCCATCGGCCCAGGGGTAGCGAACGAAGTACAGCAGCCCGTCTTCCTCCGCGTGGATCACCTCGAGATCGGAGACGGCCGTGCGCAGCCGCGGGTCCCAGTTGACCATCCGTTCCCCCCGGTAGATCAGCCCCGCCCGGTAGAGCTGAACGAAGACCTCGCGCGTTGCTCGCGCAGCCGGCGGGTCCATCGTGTACCGGTAACGGGTCCAATCGACCGAGAACCCCCCGGCTCGGGTCTGTTCTAGGATGCGGGGCTCGTGCTCCTGGCGCCAGAGCTCGATCTGCTCGAGGATCTGCGTGCGCGGCAGATCTTCCAATCGGACGCCTTCCTTCGCGAGCCGTCGCCGAACCTCGACCTGCGTCGCAAGGCCCGCGTGATCGAGCCCCGGTACCCAGAGCGTGGCATTCCCTTTCATCCGGTGCTGGCGCACCAAGATGTCCATCACGGAGTAGCCGAGCATGTGACCCATCGTCAGGATGCCCGTGACGTTGGGCGGCGGGATCGGGACGGTGAAGTACGGGCGGTTCGGGCGATCCGGAGCCCGGAAGTAGCCGTGGGCGGTCCAATCCGCCTGCCAGCGCGCTTCGATCGTCTTCGGATCGAAGCGGGACGGGAGGGCGGGGGTGCTCACGGATTCCTCCATCCGTCCGCGGTTCGGCTCATGAACACGAGGTCGAGCGGAAACGGCACGATGAAGGTTGCCCTCGGATCGATCTGCGGCCGTTCAGCGGGACCGAACTTGCGGGAAGAGGATCACGTCCTTGATCGATTTCGCTCCGGTGAGCGCCATCACGATCCGCTCGATCCCGAAGCCGATCCCCGTCGCGGGAGGCATGCCGTGACGTAGGGCCTCCACGAACTCGGCGTCGTACGCGTAGCGGTCCTCCCCGCGTGCGGCGAGTTGTTCCTGGAAGCGTCGTTCCTGCTCGTCGGGGTCGTTGAGTTCCGTGTAGCAATTCGCGATCTCGAACCCACGGCAATGGATCTCGAACCGCTCGACCCGACCTGAAAGGCTCCGGTGGCGCTTCGCGAGGGGGGTGGTCGATGCCGGATGATCGACCACGAACGTCGGACGATCGATCGTCGGCTCGACGTAATGCTCGAAGAGCTTGTCCAGAGACACGCCCGGCGGAGAGTCGGCCGGCACGGTCGCTCCGCACCGGCGCGCGAGCTCGCCGAGCTCGAGAGTCGGTCGGGAGAGGAGATCGTGGATTCCGCTGCGCTCCTCCAGCGCCTGAACGAAGTCAAGGGTAGCGAACGGAGGACGGAACAGTTGCGCGGCGGATCGCGCCGCTTCCGAATCCGGCTGCCACTCGAGCATTCGGGCCCCCAAGCGCTCGAAGAGCCCCTCCATCAGGCGGCGCATGTCGTGGTAGTCGGCATACGCCCAATAGAGCTCGAGCATCGTGAACTCGGGCGAGTGGGTCGAATCGAGGTCCTCGTTGCGGAAGCACCGGCCGATCTCGTAGACCCGTTCCAAGCCACCGATCAGGAGTTGCTTCAAGGAGAGCTCGATGGAGATCCGCAGCTGGAGCTCGGAGTCGAGGTACCGAGAGCGGGTCACGAAGGGAGCCGCGGCGGCGCCTCCCGCGACGCGCAGGAGGATCGGGGTCTCGACCTCGAGGAAACCCGCGGCGTCGAAGTATCGGCGTATCTCGCGTGTCAGGAGCGAGCGCAGGCGGAATCGCTCTCGGCTCTCGGCGGAGGACATGAGATCGAGGTAGCGCCGGCGGATCCGCTCTTCGGGGTCCTGCAGCCCGTGGAACTTCTCCGGGGGCGGCGCAATCGCCTTGGCGAGGAGTTCGAGGGATTGAATCCGAAGCGAGGGCTCTCCTCGGCGAGAGACCGCCGGCATGCCGACCGCTCCGATAATGTCCCCCGGGTCGAGGTCGGCGAGCCAACGCGTGTAGGTCTCTTCCCCGAGCTCGTGGATCGTGAGCAGCAGCTGCAGTGTCCCCGATGCGTCCTCGAGGTCGATGAAGGAGGTGCCTCCGTGAGAGCGGATGGTGAGCAGTCGACCGGCGACGCGCGCGGTACGACCGACGACCTCCTCCCCGGGCGCGAGCGAACTCGTGAGGGCCCGGACCTCACGGACGAGGGTTCGATCCGGAAACGACCAGGGGAAGGGCTCGCGTCCCTCGGCCCGCCAGCGAGCGATCTTCCCGCGTCGCTCCCGTTCCAGATGGGACTCCTCCGGCATCGTGGCCCCTAGGCGGGAGGCGGAACGGAGGAAAAAGAGTGCGTCGCTAGGCCGCGATGCCATCGAGCGAGAATTGCTCGATGGCCCCGGGGCGCATGAGGACGAGGCGCTCGGGGAGTCCAGGCTCCTTGCCGTCGGGCCGCGCTGGCTCGTGGAGTAGCAAAAAGGTACCGAAGAAGAACTCCGCGGTCGCGTCTCCGCCTCCGATCCCGTAGCTGACGTAGTCGGAGAAGTAGACGTGGATGTGACCGGAGCGACGCTTGCGGACCGCCGACAGGAATGCCGAGAGCTGCTCGGGTCCTTTGCGCTGGAGCTCTTCGACCAGGTCGCGCAGGAGCGGGCGGAGCGACAGTCCCGAGAGGCCGTCGTACGCGAGGTAGACTGCGGGACGCGGCTCGAGAGCTACGACATCAAGCCGCAGCACTCCTTCGACCGGTTTGGTGCGCATCGATGGGCCTACCTGCTCTGGATTATGAGGCCTTCGGCCGGTGAACGAGCGCAGCCCGACCGTTCAATCGCTCTAGTGGTCGTGCCCACCGCCCCCACCGGGGGACGGGCTCGACTTCCTCGACGCGATGACGTCGTCGATCCGCAGGACCATGCTCGCGACCTCGACCGCGCTGGTCAGCGCCTGGCGCTTGACCCGCGCCGGCTCGATGACGCGCAGCTTCCACATGTCGGCCGCCTTGCCGTCCACGAGGTTCACACCGACGTTCTTGTTGGCGTGGGCACCCTCGTGGGCTCCACGGAGCTCGATGAGCGTGTTGATCGAGTCGTAGCCGCCGTTCTCGGCAAGCGCCCAGGGGATCACTTCGAGGGCTTGGGCGAACGCTTCGACCGCGAGTTGTTCCCGTCCACCGACCGTAGGGGCAAACTTGCGCAGCTTGACGGCGAGGTCGATCTCGGTCGCACCGCCGCCGGGGCAGACGACCCCGTCCTCGATGACCGAGCTGACGACCTTGAGCGCGTCCTGCAAGGATCGCTCGACTTCCTGGGTCACGTGCTCTGTTCCACCGCGGATCAGAATCGAGACCGAGCGGGGGTTCTTGCATCCCGTGACGAACGTCATGTGGTCGTCGCCGACCTTCCGCTCCTCGACCTTGGCTGCCGCGCCGAGGTCGGTGGCGGAGAGGTCCTGCAAGCTGGAGACGATCTTGCCGCCCGTCGCGCGCGCGAGCTTCTGGAGATCGGACTCCTTGACCTGCTTGACCGCGTAGATCCCTTCCTTCGCGAGGTAGTGAAGGACGACGTCGTCGATCCCCTTCTGGGCGATGACCACGGTCGCTCCGGAGGCCTTGACCTGCTGGACCATCTTGCGGAACGTCTTGTCTTCCTCGTCGAGGAAGCTCTGGATCTGGGAGGGGTTCTTGATGTTGATCTTGCTCTCGATCTCGGTCTTTTTCACCTCAAGAGCGGTGTTGAGGAGCGCGATCTTCGCGTTGGCGACCTCGCCGGGCATACGTGGGTGCCCACGCTCCTTGTCGAGGATGATCCCCTCAATGAGCTGGGTGTCCCCAATCGTGCCGCCGTGGCGCTTCTCGACCTTGATCTGGTCGACGTCGGCGACCATGTGGTCCCCGCGCTTCTCGGCGATGCGCTGGACGGCATGGACCGCGATGCGGGCGAGCACGTCGCGAGAGCCAAAGACTCCTTTCGAGCCCATCGCGGTGGTCGCACAGTCGAGGAGCATCGCTTCGTCATCGATCTTGACGGAAGTCCCGATCTCCTTCTCCAGAAGGCGGCGCGCCTCCTGCAGGGCGATCTCGAACCCCTTGGTGATGACGGTGGGGTGAATGTTCTGTTCGAGAAGGTACTCCGAGCGCTTGAGGAACTCGCCCGCCAGGACCACGGCGGTCGTCGTCCCGTCCCCGCACTGCTGATCCTGGGTCTTCGCGACCTCGACGATCATCTTCGCGGCCGGGTGCTCGACGTCGACTTCCTTCAGGATCGTCACGCCGTCGTTCGTGATGGTGATATCTCCCATCCCGTCGACGAGCATTTTGTCCATTCCGCGCGGGCCGAGCGTGGTACGGACGGCATCCGCAACGGCGCGGGCCGCTGCAATGTTGTTCTGGGTGGCGCTCTTGCCGCGGTCGCGTTCGGTACCTTCCTTCAGCACAAGGATCGGGGTTCCCTGAAGCATCTAACTCACCGATACGGGGAGAAAGCGCTTGTATATAATACAGACTAAGTGGGGGGCTTTGGGAAGCTGCTCGATTGCCCGGCCCCACCGGACCGATTATTGTTTCAGTCGCGCGCTTTTTGTTTCACGGCCGTTCTTCCTCGAGAACTCCCTGTTTCCGTTGAGCGACAACCGATCCCGACTGACATTCTGTT
>DATKQS010000010.1 GCA_035532555.1 Thermoplasmata archaeon
CGAGGATGGAGGCTTTCGAGCACGATCTGAAGCTTCTCCTCCGTCGACCAGGTCTTGTGGGTCGTCATCCACCCACCCCCAGTCGGTCGGATGTCGTTCGTCCTCTTGGGACTTCGGTCTCCCCCCAAACCCCCCTCCGCCCCCCGGGCAGGTCCAACCCACGTGGTTGTACAAATCTACAGGGGTACGGGGCAGGACCACTTTCCCTACATCCCTATTCATTGATGGCCATCACCGACCGGTCGATCAGATGCCGCGGTGAGGGTAGGTTCGCAGGCCGGACGACCGTCTCCACGGCAGTTTTCGGCGGTGGCGGATAGATTACGGAGCCTTCCTGGCCGCCAACCCCGGTTGACAAGGCTCCGGCGGATTCCTAGCGGGCCCGAATCGATTTCTTGGCGCGTACCCCTGTAGATTCGGGGCCGGCCGACAGCTCTTTCGCCCGCCCCACCCATTGCATCGATCGTGCAGGAATCCCCCCGGTTCCATCTCCGCGCACGGGTTAGCACCCATGCGCACGCAGCGGTTCGCCCGATCCTCCTTCGGTACGTCGAAGGGCGAGGCTCCTTTCGGGAGACCGAGGAGTGGTTTATCGTCGAGGCGGACGTGGAGGGGCCGTCGGCTCGAGAGCTGAACCGTCGTCTCCTCAGCGAACTTCGGCGTGTCGAGAAACGGACTCGTCTCCGCTCGGAGTGGACTAGGGAGGGCGCTACCGAGACGTTCTTTGACTACGTGCCCAAGGGTGACACATCTCACCCACCCTCTGCGTAAACGTGCCGGAACCCCCATCCATTCGCAGGCAGACATCCGAATCCGATGGGCGTCCGTGCCGGCGATCGAGAATGACAGGCCTTAACCCGGGGGGTTTCTCCGAGAGCTGTGGCCATGATCAAGAGCCCCCATCGCGAGAACGGGTCGCTTATGGTCGACCAGGGTGCCTACGCCCCGCTCGGGGTCGCTCCAAACTCCGCGAGGGTTTTCCACACGGAGGCTTTCGGCTGCACGGGTCGGCCGCAGCTTCTGCTACGCCTTCTCTAATCTTGGCACCGCGTGATGCACGTCAGCCTAAGGAGCGGTAATCAACGCCCGCCACTTCTGCCCGAGTGACTGGATTCCGCCGCGCATCGCTCGATTCCCTCTCCGCGAGGACCGAGAGATGCAGCCTACCATCCGGGATCTAGCCGCCGAGCGCCCTGCGCCGACCCACCTGATCACGGAGCCCCACCCATGAGGCTCCGCACCGTGAGAGGGGTACGCTTCCCTGCAAAATGTGCGTGCGGTTGTTCGCAACGGCTCCAACCTGACCCGAACCTCGAGGTCGTCGTGGACTTCGAGACGTCCCGCCCGCGCCTCACCTACCTGCCCACGCACTCCCCGGACTACGGGAGCTACCCTAATGACCCTGTCTACCTGCCTCGCCAGGAGCTCATATACTCCCGCTGCCTTCAGGAGTCTTGAAGGGAGCCACACGTACATGCAGCTCGAGACGGATCCCCTGGGATATCTCTTGCGGAGCGACCCCGGTTTCGCCATTCTTGAGTTCCTGAACGATGGGAAGCCTCGGCCCCCCCGGGAGGTCCGCCGCGCCCTGAACTTGCACCCCCAGACTCTCAAGGAGGCGGTCGACCACCTCAACACCCTCGGCTTGGTGAGCCTGGTGGTTCCGGCCGGATCCAAGCCGCGTCGCGTCGCGCGGGGCGTGGCACTGCCGATCGAGCTTCGGGTGACGCGGAGCGGGCAGGAGGTTTTCCAGCTCACCGAGGAGGTCGCGTCTGACATCCGTTCCCGGGTCCGTCGACACGAAAAGGCCCTGCCCGTAGCCACGGTGAACCGGTGGCTGCCCGCCTGAAGCCCCTCCCGGTTGTTTTGGTCATCGGACCTACGAAGTGGCGGGCCCGGTTCCGCCCCCAGATTCCCCCGGAGGTCGAGGGAGGTCTGCCGAAGTGGTGGGCTCGTCGTGGGATTCCTGTCCCCTGGCCCGTCGACTTGAGGGCCTATCTGGCCGACGCCCTTCGCCAGGAGCATCAGCCGGCCACGATCATGGAGGCGGAATCCGCGCGACGCACCTCCTCCTTGGAGACCGGATTCTTCTTGGAGCTCGTGGAGAAGCTCCCGGTGGGACGCTTCTTCGCGTTCTGGCCTCGGGGCGCGAATCCCGCGGGGCTGCTCTGGGAGTTTCCCCTCCTGGTGGAACGTGCCGGGACCCCACCGGTCACCTCCGACACCGTCCACGTGTTCACGGAGGAAGGGGTGGGGGATTGGGATCCCGAGACTGGGCTGTTCGAGTTCAGTGAGAAAGGGTACCGAACCACCTACCAGCGGGACATCGCGCGATGCGGCTTCCAAGTCTGGAAGTGGTCCGATTATCCGACGCTCGTCGATAAGGTACGCAGGGTCGGTCGCTACTCGCCGCCGATAGAACGCCGATAGACGGCGTCAGGATGTCCGCCCATCGCTCGTTCTCCCCCCGCGAGGGCCGAGCGATACAGGATTCAGGGGGGCCGGAACGATAGTGCGGAGCTACCGGGTAGAGTCCGGCAAGGTTTATACTAACCTGTGATGTTAACATGGTGAGAAGAAGCCGGCTGACCGTTCCACTCTCGGACGAGGACCGGCTCGAGATCATGATTGAGAAGGAGGCGGGTACCGTGAAGGGCTTCGTGGTCAACTACGTAGCAACCATCAAGGGAAGAGCCCATTCGGTGGTCCGATATGACACTCGGCACGGCTTCCCTCACAAGGACATGGTCCGTTCCGATGGTAGCGTTGCTCACAAGGAGCGCATGCCCGACCTGGACGGTCACGCTCTCGTGGATCTCGCCATCGACAATCTGAAGGCGAACTGGCAGAGCTACCGACGGAGGTTCGAGCGATGAGCGAACGCAAGAAGGGCGCGGTCGAACGCCGCCTGGAAGAGGCGCGGCGATTCCTCCACACCGCCCTAGACCGCCCCGAGTTGCTCGACGCATTCCCGGAGGAGGTCTATGTTCCGTTGGGCGTGGATGTGGCTTCCCTGTTCGCCGAGGGACGCCTTGAGCTCCTGCGTCAAATCTCGCGATCAGCCGGGACGGTGGGAGAGCTTGCTCGATCCGTACACCGGAAGGTGCCTTCGGTCTCTCGAGACCTCCGGGTGCTCGAGAAGCACGGGCTGATTCGATTTCGAACGGAGGGCAAGCGGAAGTACCCCGAATTGCTTCGACACTTCGTCGTCATATCCCTGCAATCCCCCAAGGATAGTGAAAGAGGCGCCCATCAGCGTCAGATTCCCGCCTGACGAGCCCTCCGAGATCGGGCGCGAAGCCCCCTGCCCGATCGATAACGCGGTCGAGCGTTGTCGGGCCGCGTGCGACGCTTAGTTGGTCGAGCCCCGAGCGCATCTCGCGTTCCCGCCTTTGCGAGGAACGCGAGATGACGAACAGTCTTCAGTACCGAACCGCCGTGCGCCCCATGCCGACCGAACAGGGAGCCTCCCGGCTCCGCACTGTGACAGGAAATCGGTTCCCCCGCCGGTGCGCGGCCTGCACCCCGCCGATTCCGCGCGACCCGAACATCCGCCTCGTGGTCGACTTCGGCACCCGCGACCGCATCCCGCCTATCACCTCGAACACTCGCCCGACTACGGACCCTACGTTCCTCCCGACACGAGAAGCGCGGCGGGGGGTCAAAGTAGGTGTTCAGCTCTACCCTCGCCTCGGAGGTCATCGTGCCCGATGGGGCGCGGTGGTTGAAGGAGAGAGCCGAACGATGGACACGCGAAATCCAGGGAGTCACGTGGGGAACGAGGACCGGCTACACCGGCCACCTGCTCGGCGTGATGCGACGAATCGGAGAACTCGGGTTCCCCACGCCAACGTCGGCGCGGACCGTGACCCGAGAGATGATCGAGGCCTATGCGCACGACAGGGATCTCGCCCCCACTACGCGATCGGTTGGACTCTGCCTCCTGCGACTGTTCCTGAAGGCCGAGGGCGCGGCCATCGCGCGGGACGATCGGATCTGGAAGGGACCCAAGCCGGTAGCCCGTCGGAGGTTCTGGCTCACCAAGGAGGAGCTGACCGCTCTGATGAACGCGGCTCGAGGTCGGGAGCGCGTAGCGATCGCTCTCGCCGGCTTCAACGGCCTTCGTCTCGGAGAGATCTGCGGACTGCGGTTGACGGATCTGCGCATGGCCCTTCCCGAACCGAGCTTCGCGTTCTACGGGAAGTTCGGGAAGCTGAGGGACATCCCGATGTCCCGAGTCGCGTGGGGCGAGCTCGTGCCGGTCGTGGCTGCGGCGCGGTCCGACAGAGTGTGCCCGTTCGGACGGACCACGGTAGACCGCGACATCAAGCGGGCGTGCGCTCGGGCTGGACTGAGGGCCTACGCGCCGCACGATCTCCGCCGAACGTTCGGTCGGCTGAGCGTGGCATCCGGGATGAGCCTGACGGCTCTCCAGGCGATCTACGGCCATGAATCGATCGAGGACACCGCCTACTATGTGGGCCTCGACCAGGCCGAAATGCGGCGCGGGATCGACCGATTCTCCGAGTTCGTCGCAGTGGAGGTTCCCCCCGCATGACGCGATCGGGGCCCGAAGACGGCATTACGTACCGGCGTTTCTCGCCGGTACGGCCAGGTGGTGGTAGTAAGCCCCTTTCCGTTTCAGGCAGCATTCGACTGCGCGCTCTCCTCGACGGTCGGGGAATCTCTTCATCCCGTCCATTAGGGCTTGCTCCAGGGGAGTCGGCCGTTTCACCATATCCCGTCGGAGCCTCCGATGCGGCATCTTCACCGTCCCGACGGGCTGTGTCGTTTCTGCTCCGTTGCTCGGGCTCTCGCCCGGCGGGCTCCCACCCGCCCCCACGATTCCCGGAGAGGGGACTTTCCTCAGCGGTCGGCCGTTGCCAGCACGATCCACCGTCAGCTGCCCTCCACCTCCTGGCCCATGGAGATGGGTTTCTGCGGGGAAAAGCCCTTGGTAGGGTCGGTTCTTGGGCAACGCGCGCGAAGGGGGAGCGCTCTCTCAGACACGGCTACCCCCGTTGCGGCTCGCCTTCCGACCACCCAAAGGGGGAAGACCACCGAATCGGTGGCGCGGGCGATGCCCGGAGAGAAACCCGCCGAGCCGATCCTGATTCCCTGCCTCCTACTGCGTGGCGGCAACATCTGCATCCCGGGCGCGGAGGGTCCAGTCGAGCTGGATTACCGTACCGGCCCGGCGCTCGATCTCTTCGAGGTTGTAGACCGCCTGGCGGAGACGAGCTCCCGGATCTACGTTGTGGATCTGGACGGCATCGAACACGGCGCGCCCCAACTCGACTACCTCCAGGAGCTCTCGAAGAGCGCCGAGCTGTGGGTGGATGGTGGGGTTCGTCGGGCAGATCAGACGATCGACGTCATCGTCGCCGGCGCCCGACGGGTGACCCTATCGAGCGCATTCCTGCGCGGGCCCGCCGAGCTGCGACGCGCCTGGGCGCTCTCGCAGGAGATCATTTTCGAGATCGATATCAAGGGAGATCGCTTGGGGGGATCGGATCCCAGTTGGGGGACCGACGATCCTGTAGCCCTCGCCCGCATCGTGCGGGAGACGGGAGTCGCCGACGTCTTGCTCAGTTTCCGGGATGCGGACCCGGACTGGAACCTGGTCCGAGCGGTGAGCGCCGGCGGTCCGACCTGGGTCGGGGGGACCTTCGAACGACGAGATGCGGCGCAGCTCGCGCCGGCAGGCGCCGCGGGTGGGATCTACCACATCCGGGAAGAACTCGCCGAGTGGGCGAGCGGAGGAGACCACTAGTACTCATCTCGACATCCCGGTCCACTGCGCGATGATGACGACTAGAACCGGCTGAACCTCATGATGAATGATGGGCGAGCTGAGCGCACGTCAGAGACCGGCCGTCCGGGTCTTGGATTTCATGCCTCCCGGGCGCGGATGACAGGGGCCGGATGGGAGGAGTCGAACCGCTCCACCGCGGCCCGTGTTTTGTCGCTGAGCGAACCGACCGTGAAGGTTTTGGGGACTTCTCGGCGGATCGTTTGCTCGTCGTGCCCTGCGCATGAAGGCGGTTTCGTGGGGACAACGCACTAGAGGGTTGGCTCCGTATGGGCGTGCCCCTCTCGGCTCGGGATGCCTAGGAGGACGTCGTCGTAGCCCGGCGCAAGAGTTCGAGCACCTCAGCGTCCTCCACTGGCTCGAAGCTCTTGTAGAACTGTCCGACGGCGTAGAAACTCCTGGGTTCTCGCAGCACATGAAGCTCGTCGGCCTCGCGCTCGAGCCGCTGGCAGGTGTCCGGCGGGGCCACCCCCAAGGCCACCACGATACGAATCGCCCCTTGGGCGCGGACCGCTCGAATCGCCGCGAACAAGGTTCCCCCGGTGGCGGCACCATCGTCCACAACGATCACGGTTCGATCCTTCCAATCGATCCGGGGCCGCACCGATCGATAGATCTTCGCGCGCCGCTCGGTCTCTCGGAGCTCTCGGTCGATCACCGGCCGAAGCTCGACGAGTGAGTATCCTCCTTCCCGCACCCGATCCTCATCCAGCTCGAAATGGCCACCCTCCACGACCGCGCCGAGTCCGTACTCCGGGTTCCCCGGAGCCCCAATCTTGCGAACGATGAGGATATCCAGAGGAGCGTGGAGCCACCGGGCAATCTCGAATCCCACCGGGACCCCCCCGCGGGGAAGGGCAAGGACGACCGGAACCTCGGCTTGGAGATGCGTCAGCTGTCTCGCAAGCTCGGTACCAGCTTCAGTCCGGTCCTTCAGGGGCGAGGAAGGTTCACGCATTGCTTGGTTCGCCAGGTCGAAGGCACGTTCGGAGGAGGCGTACGGTAGTCTCGTACTCCGACCTGCGATAGGGATCTTCGACTATGCGACGCCGCTCGTCGGATCGGCAATCGTGCTCCTTGACGAGCCCAGAATCGCGCTCCACGCTCGATCCAAGGTACGTTCCATCATGGGCCGGGACACCCCGACGGGAGCGGAGGGCGCCCGCTCGAAACTCGAGGACGAGCCAGACGGAACAGCCGGTGGGGTGGATGAGAGGAAACATGGAGCATGGAGCGCCCCCGCAGGGATCGATGAGAACGAGAAGAGGACGGTGGCACCGACGCTCTCTTCTCCCGCGAGCTGAAAAATTCCTCCCTCAATCTCCAGGGTTCCCGTGGCTCCATACGCGAAATAGCCCGCGGGAGCGGAGATGAGCCAGGAGAAGGTCCCGTTGGGCTCGACGAGGACCACGGGCACCGATCCAGCGATCTCGTGGGTCTCGCCCGCCAGAGTGATCGTCCACGAGGCCGAGGCCGGGGTTCCACCGGTGAATGGGTAGGGCGCGAAAAGCACGAGGTAGGTGCCCCGACCGAGTTCGCTGAACGTGACGTAAACCGTTACGGACGTGCCGTTCACGGTCACGATCCCGGTCGTGGGAGTACCTTCGTAGCCCAACGCGTACACCGACCAGCCGTACGTGCCGTTCGGAGCTGGAATCGCTACCGAGGTCGAGCCGGTTCCGATACGGGCATTCGATTCGTTGCTCAAGAATGCGACCCACTCGGTTCCGATCGCGAGGCCGGCCTCGACAAAGGTGACCCCGAGGCCGGGACGAGGGGGCGGGCCGAAGGCGATCGCCTGGGTCACGTCCATGCCATCGACTACGATCGTTCCCGAGCTCGGGACCGCCGGGTAGCCCGAAGCGTTGACCGAGAACGAGTAGGTTCCGTTCGAGATCCCGGCGAACTTGATCGCCCCCGGGCCGGAGGAGTCGATGGATTCGTTGATGCCCAGGGTCCGACTGTCAAGCGTCGCCGACCATGTGGCTCCGGACGCAAGCCCGGTCTCCGTGAACGTAACCACGTAGCGGGGGGTCGGTGCTCTCGAGAAGAGTATCGGCTGGGTCACCGGGCCTCCCGCCACCTTCACCAACCCAAACTCCGGGCTCGCCGTGTAATTCGCCGCGGTGACGAAGAAGCTGTACGTCCCGTTCGGGGCCAGGAACGTGATCGTCGGCGCTGCGCTCGTCTCGCTGGTCGAGTTGAACTGAGCCGTCCAGGATGTTCCTGCTGGAAGGCCGCTCTCCGTGAACGTCACCGCATAACCGGACGGCGGGGCGAAGACGATCGCTCGTTCCACCGCATGACCACTGACGTTTATCGTCCCGTGCCCCGGTTCAGCGGTGTAGTTCGAGGTCGGGCTCCCCGCGTAAAAGTTGTACGTGCCGTTCGGCAGCGCGAACTCGATGGTGCTCCCGGACTCGAACACCTGAACCGGGAACCCGGTGCCCGTCTCCAGAGCCGAAACAAGCCACCCCGTGACCGGGGGCAGGCCCGTCTCGTTGAAGGTAACCGGGTAGGCTGGCGGCAGCACCTCCATCGCGATGGCTTCATCCAGCGCGGAGCCGTTCACCGTCATGCTCCCGAGCGCAGGGGCCGCGGTGTAGCCGGCCGGGGTGCTGACCTGGAAGGCGAATGTCCCGTTCGACTTGTCGAAGGCGATCGTCGGGTTGGTCGATGAGGTGGTCGAACCGGCCAACGTGACCGACCATATCGACCCGTTCGGAAGGCCCGACTCGGCGAAGGTGACCGTGTACGTCGGCTCCGAGCCTCCGCCACCTCTAGAGGACGACGGCATGGGAATCACTCCGGCGAACAGAAGGCCCCCGACGACCACAACGGCAACGATGACCACGAGGGTGGCCGCCAACACGCCGCCGACCCCGCGGGAGGATGCTGCGCCGCGGCCGCCACGAACGAACCTGCGGTGCCAAGCCGGTACGGTGGAGGGGCTCCGAAGTTCTGCGGAGCGATTCGGGGTCGGCATCGCTCCACAACGACACCTCCGAACCCGCTATACGTCTTCGCCGCGCTCGAAGGGCCGGCGACCAGCCTCGAGGAGATCGACCGTCCGCTGGGAGGGAATCCGAGAGCACAACCGGCCATCGGAGCCGGGGGGTCGCGCCGCGTGTACGCTGGCGATGCTCGAACACTCGAATCTACACGACCCTCGAACAGAGACGGGTGCTTCCAGAATCTAGCCCAAGGCATGGTCGGGGGAGGACGGTTAAGCCCTCCGGAACGTCCTGCTGCCGGGGCAGCAGTGGAGGCGACTCGATGAGTTCCACGGGCTCACTTCTTGCGCATCTCGAGTGCCGGGCCTGCTGCACCGAAGTACCTGCGGATCGACTCGCGACGGTGTGCCCTACGTGCGCAGGCCCGTTGTTCGCCGCGTACCGTCTAGACCACTGGGACGGACGTGGATGGAGGGAAGCGATCTCCGGTCGGCCCGCGACGTTGTGGCGCTATCGCGAGGTGCTCCCCGTGCAGTCCGTGGAATCGATCACGACCCTGGGCGAGGGGTTGACACCGATCCTCGCGCTCGGCGCCGTTCCGGAGGCGACGGAGATCGAGGTTTGGTTGAAGGATGACGGAACGATGCCGACGGGCTCGTTCAAGGCTCGGGGGATGAGCGTCGCCGTCTCCAGAGCTCGTGAACTTGGCGTCCCTCGGATGTACGTCCCGAGCGCGGGTAACGCCGGGGTCGCGCTCGCCGCGTACGCGGCGCGTGCCGGTCTGCCGGCGCGTGTCTACCTTCCCGAGGGCACCCCCGCCGCCATGGAACGGGCCTGCCGCGCGTACGGCGCCGAGGTCGTCAAGGGGGGGAGCACGATCCGCGAGGCCGGTGCGTCGGCCCGGCGGAACGAAGCCGGAGGCGGGGCCTTCGACCTTTCGACGCTGCGCGAGCCGTATCGTGCGGAAGGAAAGAAGACCATGGGTTTCGAGATCTGGGAGCAGATGGCTCCGGACGGGATGCCTGATGCGATCATCTACCCCACCGGAGGAGGAACGGGGATCGTCGGCATGTACCGGGCGTTCGTTCAGCTCCAAGCGCTCGGGCTGCTCGAGCGGCTGCCGCGACTGTACTCGGTTCAGCCGGAGAACTGTGCGCCGATCGTCCGCGCCGTGCGCGATGGGGCGAGCCAAGCCATTCCGTGGGAAGGAGCCAAGACGGTGGCCCCGGGCCTTCTCGTCCCGGCCCCGTTCGGCTCCGAGCGGATCCTCGAAGCGATCCGAGAGAGCCGAGGCGGAGGAGCTACGGTCGAAGACCGCGCGATCCTCGCGGCCGTCGGCCATCTGGCCCGTCGGCATGGGATCTCGGCGTCGCCGGAAGGTGCGGCTCCGTACGCGGCCCTTGAGATCCTGCTCCACAGCGGCGCCGTACGTCCGGGCGAGCGTGTGCTCTTGTACAATACGGGCTCCGGGATCCCGTTCCTCTCCTCACTGTAGTGTTCGGAGGGCCTTGGTCCGCTGGACTCCGGGGGCGTGCGATGCTGGGCGCCTTCTTCGAGGAGGACCGCTGCCGGCCTCGTCGAGACCAAGGCGTGAGAGGATCTTCCGGACGACGGCCTCAGAGGAGCCTCGCGCATCCACGGCGATCCCTATCTCGAAGCGTGCGACCTTCGCGTAGACCTCACGTGCGGCCTCGCGACCATGGGGCCGATGCCGTTGGGCGTCCCGCTCGATGCATACCTTCAGCGGCGCTCTCAGGGTGACGACGTGATGGAGATGATCGAGCCGACCGATCAGGTCCTCGATCTGGGATTTCCAATAGAAGTTCCCGTCGAAGATCACCGGTGTCCCGCGAGCCAGGATCTTCCGCGCGCGATCGATCGCGAAGGTGTTGGCCCTCAGGAATTCCGAGAGGCGGCCCGACTCCCACAGGCCCTGTTCGTCGAGGATCCGGTCGATGGAGACGTGCGCACCGTGGATCGCCTTCGCCAGCCTCGCCGAGACCGTGGATTTACCGACCCCGAGGGGTCCGCGGAGGATGAGGTAGAAGGCCACGATGTCGTTCCCTCGTGGGAGAGCACGGCGGAACGGCGGAATAACCTTGGCTTGCAGATCGGTCCGGCGTCGGGACCCGCGGGCCCGATCGGAGGCAGAACGCTCGGGGCGAACGGCCGTTCACGAGTCGTAGGAGTAGGCGGAGAACGATCCTCCGCCGTACCCGGAAACGCCGACGGATTGGTGGTTGGGGTTTCCCCGCATCTGGATCGGAACCAGGTTCGACAGTAGGCTCGAGTCACTGAGCGAGGAGAACACCGCGCCGGGTGGATCCAGAGTCGGCATCACGTAGAAGCCCGAACTGCCGGAGGGCGACTCGTAGATCCATTCGGCCGAAGGGAACGACGTCACTCCCGCCAGGACCGTCCACGGCGGGGCGCTGTACGTTGTGTTGAACCCGTCCTGGTTGACCGTAAAGACCGCGACGGCCCCGGAGCTGCCACCCGAGACCGCGATCGCGATCGAATCGCCAGGTGCAACCCCGAACGTTTGGGTCCAGTCGGCGAGACACACCCCGTTGCACGGGGGACCCTGGGTCCCTCCCTCCGTGAACAGTTGCGCAGAACAAGCTCCCGAGGAGCAGGAGACCTGGACACCGGCTTGCCAAAACGGCCACTGGGGGGCCCCCCTGAAAGTGGAACCCCCCATGCCGACCCACAGGCTCGCCACTCCGCTGCCGTGCCAATCAGGATTCGAGGGGAGCGCGATCGTGCCGCTCGCAGAGCCGACCGCTTGCCCGTCTTCGTACCCGGCCCAGTTCTGAGAGTAGACCGTCTCGCCGGGTGGAGCGAAGTACCCTTCGTAGAAGACGAGTCCGAAGCCCGCGACCGTGACGATCACCGCCATCGCGATCACGGTCGAGGCATGGACGGTCATCTCGCACCCAGCATCGTGATAGTGGGGATATAGCGACTAGTCCAAGATGCGGGCCCGGACGTTGGACGTTGACCCCCGCGGCATGGAAGTCGCAATCCCGCTGGATCGACCCAGAGTCCCGACTCCGGGCAACTCTGCGGAACGCCCTCCTCACGAGCGACCTCGGACCGGTTCGGTGCTCTCCCGCGGGTCGCCGCATGGCAAGTTTCGCAAGATATATGGACCGTCGGCCGCTGGCGGCTCCGTTAGGTGATGGACAGGCTCGTGCGCGCCGAGGGAGCGCCCGCTCGAATCGTGGCTGGCGCAGTACCCTACGATGACGAACTCTTTCCCCCGGCCGCGCTCCAGTTCCTCGCAGACCTTCATCGGAGGTTCGACGCCCGCCGCCGGGAGCTGCTCTCCCAACGCGGCGCCTTTCGGGACGGGATCCGAGCCGGACGTATCCCCGGATTCCCCGAGGAGACGCGCGAGGTGCGCGAGACCCACTGGAGGGTGCCCCCGCCCCCTATAGATCTCGTCGATCGTCGAGTCGAGATCACCGGTCCTCCGGACCGCAAGATGATCATCAACGCGCTGAACTCCGGAGCTCGGGTCTACATGGCCGACTTCGAGGACGCGCACGCGCCGACCTGGAGCGGCACGATCGCCGGACAGCACCATTTGAAGGATGCCGTCCGCCGGCGCATCACCTATCGCGCTGCCGACGAACGGGAGTACGTGCTCCACGAACGCATCGCGACGTTGATGGTTCGACCTCGGGGCTGGCACCTGGACGAGCGGCACCTCACGGTCGACGGTCGGCCGATCTCGGCCAGCCTGTTCGACTTCGGGCTCTTCCTCTTCCACAACGGCGCAGAGCTTCTTCGTCGGGGCACGGGACCGTACTACTATCTCCCGAAATTGGAGCATTACCTCGAAGCCCGGTTGTGGAACGATGTCTTCCTCTACGCCGAAGGGTGCCTAGGACTCCCGAACGGTGCGATCCGGGCCACCGTTCTCATCGAGACCCTCCCCGCCGCGTTCCAGATGGACGAGATCCTGTTCGAGTTGAGGGATCACTCCGCGGGGCTCAACTGCGGCCGCTGGGACTACCTGTTCAGCTTCATCAAGCAGTACCGCGACGACGGACGCGTTCGCTTCCCCGACCGGGACCGGCTGACGATGGACACCCCGTTCCTCACCGCGTACTCTTCGCTGCTCGTTCAGACCTGTCACCGACGGGGTGCCCATGCCATGGGAGGGATGGCCGCCCAGATCCCCATCGCCCATGATCCCGAAGCGAACGCAGAGGCGATCGCGCGGGTCGTGGCCGACAAGGAGCGCGAGGTCCGCGCCGGCCACGACGGGACCTGGGTCGCGCATCCCGCCCTCGTCCCGATCGCGACCGAGATCTTCGACCGCGAGATGCCGAGCCCGAACCAGATCGGCCGAGCCGGCCCGGGCCGGCCGATCGATGCTCGCGACCTGCTCACGCTTCCGCACGGCCCGATCACCGAGGAGGGAGTCCGACGCAACACCCGAGTTTCCTTCCTCTACCTGGAATCCTGGCTTCGGGGGATCGGGTGCGTCCCGATCGACCACCTCATGGAGGACGCGGCCACCGCCGAGATCGCACGCTCCGAGCTCTGGTACTGGATCCACCACTCCGAGCGTCTCGACGGGGGTGGAGCGGTCGACGGCGCTCTGTTCCGACGCTACCTGGCGGCGGAAGTGGCGGATCTACGATCGGCTGCCCTACGGGGCGCGGACGCCTCCTCGATCTCCCGGGCCGCGGAGATCCTGGACCGTGTGGTGACCTCCCCGGAGCTGGAAGAGTTCATCACCGCGGTCGTCTATGTGGCACTCGCAGACCCACCCTAGCGGCGGACCATCGGCGCGCGCGCGTTCCGGGCATGACGTATCCTCCAAGTCCGGGCTGGACCTTCACTCCGCGGTGGGGGAGACACGGGTGTGCCTTGGAAGACTGGCGTACGCGATGCGAGAAGCTCGTCGATCCGAATCGGCATGGTCCCTCTCGCAGCATTGGATCGTCGAGCGCAGCGGCACTGCCAAGCTCCTCGTGGAACCCGGGCGCAACGAAGTGGTCGCGCGGCCCCGTACGGTCAACCGATCGCGTTCCAGAAGTCGTCCCGCCAGTAATCCACCTCGTAGCGGATCGTGCGGATCGGGACCTTGCGAAGACCCTGGGATTCCGCCGTGTGCACGGCCTCCCGGAGCTCGCCGGGAGAACTCTTCGAGATCTCGTCGAGGATCCGGCCGAGATCCGCGTGGATCCCCAGGTCGAGCACGCGGCTCGGATGACGCACGATCAAGCGGTAGAAATGCTGCCCACCCGATTCCACGACCCGTAGGATCTGCCAGTCGAGCGGCTCACCGCGCCTCTGACCGAGGCGGAACGCAGCGAGGTTCCCGAGATCGCAGGCGATCGAGTCCACGTCCGCCGGACCTGGGGTCAGATGGATGGCGATCTCGATCCCTCGGGACATGGTACCCGCAGACGCTCCGCTCCGTATCACTCTAAGCGCCGCGACATCGGCCGTCGGAGCGCAGCCTCAGCGGTTCCCGTTTCGACCCCGGGGCCGGTCGGCACCCCAGTTGAGAATCGAAATGAGGCCGCTGATGAGGCCGACGACGAAGCACACGAGTCCCGCTCCCAGGATCGCGATGGCGAGCCAGACTCCGGGGTTCGTCCAGGTGCTCGGGGTCCAAGTGCCGGGAACGGGATCGAATGAATACGCTACGACGCAGAGAATGAACCCTCCCAGGGATCCGATGGCGACTAGCGACAGCCCTCTCACGGATCGACGCCGAATCTGAAGTCGTGAACCGTCATAGTCTGTTGCACGGAGCGAGCCCTAGTTCGTCCCCCTTCCGCGAACCGAACGTCGGAGCCGCATCACGAGGTGCAGGGATTCGAGTCCCTGCCGTACGGCCTGGCTGGCGTCGGCCGGCGTGTGGGTAGCGAAGTACTCCTCCACCGCTGCTTCCTGGTCGATGCCCAGCATCGGAAGGCCGATCCTCAGGAATATGCTATGGAGCGGAGTACCGGTCCACATCTTCGAGAGCGTAGTCGCCTCGTCTCGGTACCACGCGAACAACTCGCGGCGGCTCGCCGGATTCGACGCCGCGCTCGCCAGCATCGGAAACGCGGTGCCGGCCGTGACGGCCGACGTCGTGATCAGGCCCAGCGCGCGGCGAACGAGCGAACCGTCGGTGAACGAGGCGAGCGCGTGCACGATCTGCACCCGTTCCCCTTCGCTCGTGGTCGCTTTCAAGCGGCGTACCAACGGATCGTACGCGGCCGATCCCTCCGCTCTCGCATAGGCCAATGCCACGGGCCCACGAAGTTCGGCGGGAAGTCGGTCGAACTCCATGAATCGGGCCCCCAACTGCCGCGCGAATGCGGGATCCACATGGGAAAGGTTCGCCGCGAGGATCTCCCGCAGAAGCGCCGCGGAGTCCGACTCCTTCGAACGGGGCTCGAGACCGACTCGATCGAGCTGGGCGCGAAGGAACTGGCGCATGGGTGGCACGAACGCGGGCACGTCGTACAGGGGAACGTACAACTCCGAGAGCGCAGAAGTGAGCGAGCGCACCGGGAACGGCTCGCTCAGGGCACTCCCCGCGCGGACGAGATCCAAGAACCGGTCCAACGGTACGAGCTCTGCGTAGACGAACGCGTGGGTGTCCATGATGAAGCCCCATTGGTCGACCGGGGTCATCGACGGAAACTCATCCACCATCTGATCGAAGAGGGTCGAGTCGTAATGTATGCGCGCGAACGCCGCCCGATCGGGATCGATGCGCAGACCCTTCGACGATCCCAGCGAGAGGGTGAGCTTCTCTTCCTCGAAGAGCTCGACGCGCTCTCCCGCGGACGATGAGATGCGCAACGGGATCGGCCAGACCCCCGGCGATGGGCCGCCGTCGGCGCGGAAGCGTTCCTGCCGCAGCGTCAGCTTGCCGTCGGCCCAGTTCGAGTGGACGATGGGGTACCCCGGGCGGTTGATCCACTCCGCCATGATCCGCCCGACCGGCCGGTCGGATACCTGGCCGAGCGCAGCCCATAGGTCCTCGGACCGGGCGTTCGCATACCGGTACTTCGCGAGGTAGCGGGATACGCCTCGTCGGAACGTCTCTTCGCCCAGGTACGCCTCGATCATCCGCAGGACGGCACCGCCCTTCCCGTACGTCACGGCGTCTGCATTCTCCCCCACCTCCTCCGGGGAGTTCACGGGTACATGGACGGGATGGCTCGCCGAGCGAGAGTCCTGCTCGAGCGCCGGGACGGCCCACCGCAAGAGGAAGTGCGACCACGCATCCTCCTGAGGATACAGCCGGCTGACCATGCGGTAGCCGACGAAGGTCGCGAAGCTCTCGTTGAGCCAAAAGTCGTCCCACCACGCGGCCGTCACGAGATTCCCGAACCACTGGTGGGCGATCTCGTGCGCGAGGACGAGCAGGATCTCCCGACGCGCGCGGACGCTCGTGGTCGGATCGACGAGCAGCGCATCCTCCCGGAAGGAGATCGCCCCCCAGTTCTCCATCGCGCCCGCCCAGAAGTTCTCCACCGCGATCAGGTCGAGCTTCGAGAGCGGGTAGGGCATGGCGTAATACTCCTCGTAGCCCGCGAGGAGCTCGGTCGCCCGCTCGGCAGAATATCGGCCCGCGAGGGAGCGACCCGGGGACGTGGCGACCGTAACCGGCCAGCGGTCGCCCGGGACCGTGAGCGCCTCGAACGGGCCAATGCAGAGGTACAGCAGGTACGCCGACATCGGGGGCGTAGGCTCGAACACGAGTTCGCGTCGGCCGTCGATCTTTCGCTCGGTCTGGGGAGCCGTGTTGAAGATGACCCGGGCGTCCTCCTCGACGGTCAAGGTGAGTCGGTAGACGGTCTTCACCGCCGGATGTTCGAACGAGGGCAGGATTCTGCGAGCTCCGGTCGGGAACGCCATCGTCGTGAGCACGTATCCCGGGCCGGAGGGCGAGACGTACATTCCCACGAGCGAGTTCTCTTCGGCGGCACCCCGGTAGGCGATCTCCAGTCGATGGGGTCCGGCCGAGATCCCTGGGAACTCGATCGTCCCGTGGGCGCTGTCCACGCGATAGGGGGCCGGCGTACCATCGAGGGTTGCAGATTCGATGATCAGTTGGGCCGCGTCGACCACGAGGGGATCCGGAGCCTCCTCGATCGCGATCGCCACCCTTCCTGCGAACGACTTTTCGTGGTATCGGACATCGAGCGCCCAGTCGACCCCTGCGATCCGCATCGCCCCTCCCCTACCCGGTCGCCAACTTATCCCCTCGCCAGAACCCGGCAGCGAACCGTTCCCTCGCGGAGGGGGCGATCCCGCTGAGCCAACCAGCGACTCCGCGGGGGGGCGTCCGAGGGACGGATCGGCGTACGGTCCGTGGCCGGTTTGCGAGCTCGGAGGTTCGAGAGGCTTTCATCTCTGCGAGCGTGACATCCTCCCCCGAACTTGTTCGGAGGCTTCCTTCCCGCTTCATCGTGCTACCGCCGAAGCGAGAGGCGGTTCCTGTTTCAACGACCGGACTCGCCGCCCCTTGCGGTGCGGTGGAGGTCCCGTCTCCACGGGCGTGGATTCCCCGGTGCCCCCGGGTACTGCGGCGAGCGCGCGGGCGAGGACGTTCCTCGCCGCGTTCAGGTCTCGATCGATGCGAAGACCGCACGGACACGAGTACGTCCGGTCCCGGAGAGTCAGCGGCGGGTCGGCGACCTTCCCGCATTTCGAGCAGGTCTGGGTGGTCCCCCCCGCAGGAACCTCGATGTAGCGGCCCGACCGTCGGACCTCCTTGTACTGGGACATCTGCCGGAGCATGCCCCAGCCGGCGTCGGAGATAGAGCGGGAGAGGTGCCCGTGGCCGAGCATGTTCGAGACGCAGAGGTTCTCGAAAGCGATGAGGTCGTGGCGCTTCGCCCACCCCGTCGTGGTCTTGTGGGCCAAATCCCTGCGCTGGTCCCGCACCTTCGCGTGGCACCGGGCCACACGGACCCTTTGTTTGTGCCAGTTGTGAGAGCCCTTCCGCTTCCGGGAGAGCTTTCGTTGCCGACGCTTGAGCAGGACCTCGGCGCGGTGGAGGAACTTCGGCGCCTCGACCACCTCCCCGGTTGAAAGGGTGGCGAGGTGAGTGAGGCCGAGGTCCACTCCGACCGGGGCCTCGGCCGACGTGGCCGGCGCGGCAGCCGGGTCCGCAATCTCGTAGGTGAGGACGGCATACCAGCGGTCCCCCTCGCGCTTGACCGTGACCGTTTTG
Source organism: Thermoplasmata archaeon (assembly GCA_035532555.1). Lineage (NCBI taxonomy): Archaea > Methanobacteriati > Thermoplasmatota > Thermoplasmata > Thermoplasmata archaeon. The sequence goes on from DATKQS010000010.1 coordinate 17,972, forward strand.
ACCCTGCCCTCCGGCGGCAGACGATGAACCTGGATGGGAAGTTCCCCCACCGTGGACAGGCGAAACCGCCACGTCCCGTTCCGACCGGGAACGAGGGCTCCGGACCCGTTCGAGTCCGGGTAGCACATGGAAGTGATCTCGCGTTTGAAGCGCGGGAACCCGGGCTGGCCCCC
>DATKQS010000011.1 GCA_035532555.1 Thermoplasmata archaeon
CGAGGATGGAGGCTTTCGAGCACGATCTGAAGCTTCTCCTCCGTCGACCAGGTCTTGTGGGTCGTCATCCACCCACCCCCAGTCGGTCGGATGTCGTTCGTCCTCTTGGGACTTCGGTCTCCCCCCAAACCCCCCTCCGCCACCCGGGCAGGTCCAACCCACGTGGTTGTACAAATCTACAGGGGTACGGGGCACCGGATGGACACTCGATCCACTTTGGTGAGACGTTGGCAGCATCGCAATCTCTATCGAGCGGAAGTCCATCGGTCGGCTCCTGCATGCTGGAGAACGAGGCATCCTCCGCCGGGAGCAGAGTCTATGGTTGACTTCGAGAGCATCGCCCTCTGGACAACGATTGCCACCTGGGTCCTCGCGGTCGGAACCTTAGCGGCCCTGTACTGGCAGACCCGTCAGGCGGGCAAGCTCAATTCGGCCAACGCCGTGATCAATCTCCGGGAGCGATTCGATTCGCCCCGGATGCGGAGAGCGCGACGGCAGACCAGCGAACGCTTGCTCGACAACGCCCTCGGCGACATCACGAGCTTGGAAGTCCTCACGTTCTTCGAACTCATCGGGGCCCAGACCGCCCGCAAGATTCTCGACGAGGAGATGGTCTGGGAGGCGTTCGGTGGCTGGATCTCGAGCTATTACCATGCGATGCGCTCCCCGGTCGACCGCATTCAACAGCTGCGCGACGCAACCCACGACCCTCTTCTCTTCCACAAGCTCGAGTGGCTGGACAAGCGCATCGCAATCCTCGACAAGAGGGAGCTCGGTACGCTGCATGTGGAAGCGATCGACCCGGAAGGCGAGAACCGCCTGTACCTCGCCCGCGAGGCGAACCTCGAGATCGAGTAGCGTAACGCCGGCGGATTCGCGGACGTCTGCGTAGCTCTCGTACTCGGCGGTATCGGATCAGATGGAGGCGACGGTCCACTAGATCCTCCCGCACGTGTTCGAGGAAGACCCGCCCGCGCAGCGCGTACCTTCGCTACTTCTCTCCGCCTTCCGGGCCGTAGAAGATTGCCCACGTGGCGAAGTCCTCGGTGAAGTCCTCGAACCGGTGCGGCACTCCGGCCGCGACGAAGAGGAGCTCGCCGGCCTCGAACGGCTGTCGGACGCCGTCGTGCACGAAGAAACCGGAGCCGGAGAGGATAACGTAAATCTCGTCCTGGTCGTGCGGGACCTGTGGGTCGATCTTGTGGGGTTTGTAGATCTCCACCGAGGCCGAGCCGTGCTCGAGCACAACTACGAACTGGGCGTCCTTGGATCGAGCCAGGAGACGCATCGCCACTTCTGGGGTGAATCGGCCATGCGACGGTACCGGGCTGCGTCCCATGATGGCCGGATAAGGCCGCGGCCTCATCAAGGAGATGGGGGCGCCATCGGCGGGCCGTCCGGTTCTTCGTGAGCGTAGCCGACTTCGGTCGGGGGATCGTTCCTGGGTTCGCTTCCGGGCACCTGCGGTTCACGACGTCGGGGTGGATTCTTCGCGGGGCGGTTCATCAAGGGAGCCGAAAAGCAAGGGAGCAGCAGGAGCAATCCTAGTCGAACGACGGGGTTCGCTCGTAGCTTGTCACGACCCGTAGGTGGTCTCTGGGCCGAACCGCTCGACACGAGGAGGTTTTACCCGCGTCGGGACTTAAACCAGCCGATGTCCGAGAGCGGAGGTGCGAATGGCGACGCGCCCCGGTGGGAGTACCTGATCGCTCACCACTTCCCAGCCCGGTACTCCAGGACCTTCGCCGTACCGTGGGGAACGCGTCGCTACCACATTTGTGCGCGCTGCACCGGAGAGGTCGTCGGAGCCCTCGCGTACATCGCCTTCGTGATCGTCGCGCTCCCCCGATACACGGGATTCTTTACTCCCCATGTCCAGTTCCTCTTCGCCTTCGCTCCTCTGCCCGGCGCGATCGACTGGGTCACGCAGGCCGTGGATCGGAGGGAGTCCACGAACACGATCCGCGTGCTCACCGGCCTCCTCGCGGGAGCGACCATGGCCGACGGGATCGCGCTCATCGTTCTCCAGCAGTGGGCGCTCGTTGCGGCCGCGGGTCTCGTCCTGACCGGATACATCCTCGGAATCCTTCTCGCGATCCGGAGATCGGGCGCGTGGGCGCAGATCATCGAGGAGCACTTTCCCGGTCTCGAGATCGAAACGACTCCCTGAGAGCTGCGATGTAGCGGGCCCTTGGGGAAGCGGGCGACGGCGTTCCTCCAGGAGCCCTTGCAGCGGCTTCCGGTCCCACGCGAGGGTCACCCGGGCTCGAGGGCTCAGGAGCCGGTAGGCTTCATCCATACGTCTTCAGCTCGGAGCGAGGGGTGCGATCTACCCCAGCTCGTCGATGCCGACGGAGCTCGAGCCGGTGACGCCGTCCAGCCTGCTGACCTACATGGTCGAGGCTCGGTCCAAGGGCGCTCGTCGGAGTGACCTCGAAGGCTCTTACCGCTCTAGCTTCGGCGCCGTGCCCGGATGGGCCCGTGACCGAGATGGGCCAAGGCGGGTCCGACGCCCGCGGGCTCTCGTCGACCATATAGGAGAGTTCTTGCTCCGTCACAGGAGCGACCCCAATGCCTACGGTCCGCCTCGATGGAATGCTACGGCAGTTCGTCTCCGCGCGCTCGGTCCAGGTCGATGCGGATGATGTGTCCGGCCTCATCGATCGGATCGAAGAGACCTACCCTCGCCTCCGCTACCGTCTTCGGGACGAGGCAGGGATGCTCCGGCGGTTCGTCCGGATATTTGTCAACGGGGAGGACGTGTCGCTCGTCCCGGGCCTGACCACCCGGCTCCGGGCCGGGGATAAGGTGGATATCCTCCATTCGATTCAGGGGGGATGATGGCGCCCTCGCCTTCCTCCCGTGTCCGGCTCTATCTTGGGACCGAGAAGGGAACGTACGTCGCGACGACCGATCTCCGGAGGCGGAAGTGGAACGTCACCGGACCGTTCCAGCCCGGCTCGGCCGTCTTCCACATCGCCCCCGATCCACGTACCCCCGGTGATGTGTACGCGCTGGCCAACAGTGGATTCTGGGGCCCCGGCATCTTTCGGTCCCGAGATTACGGGGCGAAGTGGTCGGAGGTTGCGACTCCAGGCTTCCCGCCCCCTGGCAAACGCAAGGCCCCGAAGGAGTTCGGCAAGTTCCCCCCTGAGGCGATCCGTGCCCTGTGGCACCTGGAGCCGGGACGCGAGGACGAGCCGAAGACGCTGTTCCTCGGTGCGGACCCCCATCGGCTCTACCGAAGCGACGATTGCGGCGCCTCATGGGAGGAGAACCAAGGGATCGCCCAGCATCCCACCCGCCCGAGGTGGGCCCCCGGAGGAGGCGGCCCCTGCTTACACACCATCCTGCTGGACCCCGAGCGACCGTCGCGCATGTACGTGGGCCTGTCCGCGGCAGGGACGTTCCGCACGGACGACTCCGGTGAGACCTGGAAACCCGTGAATCGCGGGGTCGTGGTCAACTTCCTTCCCGAAACGCGTCCCGAGGTCGGCCAGTGCGTCCACCACGTCGCCCTCGACCCGTCAGATTCCACGGTGGCCTATCGGCAGGACCACAACGGAATCTATCTGAGCGAGGACTCGATGGAGCACTGGACGCGCGTCGGCAGGCCGCTCTCCACCGACTTCGGGTTCGTGGTCGCGACCTCCCCTTCACTTCCCGGAGGAGCCGTCTTCGCGCCGCTGAGCCCGCCCGAAGTCACTCGGACCATGCCCGGTCAACGCTTCCAGCTCTACTGGTTCAACCGGAAGAAGCGCAACTTCCGGCCGATGGTCCGGTCCTCTCCCTTCATCGGAGAGTTCGGGAACCACCGCGAAGGTCTCGCGATCGACCGGCTCGATCCGGCAGGGATCTACTATGGCTCGACCGGGGGCCAGGTGATCTACACTCCGGATGCGGGCCGCAGCTGGTCGGCCATTCCGTTCCAGTTCCCCAAGATCCATTCAGTTTCGGTCAGCGTACCTGGTGGGTAGGCCGGACGGGCGACCTTACGTTGGAGGCGCGGGCTGCTGCTGGGTCATGCAGTGGATCGTGCCCAGCCCCCAGATGAAATCTCGACAGTGAATCCCTACGACCTCGCGGCCGGGGAGGACCCCCTCGAGGATCTCGAGGGCGCGCCGATCGTTCCGGTCGTTGAACGTGGGCACCAGAACGAGCTGGTTCGCGATGTAGAAGTTCGCATAACTGGCGGGCAGGCGCTGGCCGTGGAAGGAAACCGGCGCCGGCATGGGCAGTTCGACGATGCGGTACGGACCGCCGTTCGAGGTACGCGCCGCATGCAGTCGCTCGAGGTTCTCCGCGAGCGCCGCGTGGTTCGGATCGCGCGAGCGGGGCTCCACGGCCGCCACGATCGTGGACTCTTCGACGAATCGAGCGACGTCGTCGACGTGCCCGTGGGTGTCGTCACCGACGATCCCGCGGCCGAGCCAGAGCACCCGCTCGATGCCCAGGTACTCGCCCAGGACCGCCTCGAGATCCTCCCGAGCGACGCCGGGGTTCCGGGCCTGGACATCGCTCAGGAGGCATTCCTCCGTCGTCATCAGCGTGCCCGACCCGTTGACATCGATGCTGCCTCCTTCCAACACGATCCGTCGGTCGCCGTGCATCGGCATCCATTCCGGGATCTTGAGGTCCTGGGCGATGTGGGCCGGCAACTGGTCGTCGAGCTGCCAATCGTTGTACTTGGCCCACGCGTTGAACTTCCAATTAATCAATCCGAGTCGGGGGCCCGGAAGGCTCGGGTCGATGCGCTGCACGAAGATCGGACCGGAGTCCCGCGTCCACACGCGGTTCGTGGGCCAGCGGTGGAAGTACACCCGGGCCGTGGAGGCGCCCGCGTGTCGGAGAGCGCGCCGCGCGGTGCGCTCCATGGCGGCGTCGTCCACGACGATCTCGACGTCCTCGACCTCGGCCAAGTGGCGGACGATCTCGGCATAGACCCAGGGGATGGGAGAGAACTTGCCGGGCCAGTCGTCCGGGTTGTGGGGCCAGGCAATCCACGTGGCCCGGTGCGGGGCCCATTCCGCGGGCATCCGATACCTCGCCGCCCGAGGCGTGCCGGCGAGGACGGCCGCGTCGTCGGACATGGCTCACGGACCGTCGAGGAAGCGCCGGGAGATCGGCCCGTAGGCATCGATCCGGCGATCGCGCAGGAACGGCCAATGCTGCCGGGTCTTCTCCACCAGACCGAGGTCCAGGTCCGCGTAGAGAATCTCCTGCCGGTCGTGGGAGGCTCGCGCGATCACTCGCCCGAACGGGTCGGCAACGAAGGAGCCCCCCCAGAACTCAATCCCGGGACCGTCGACCCGGTCGCCGCGTACGTCTCCGTGCTCCGGGCCCACCCGGTTCGCCACGGCAACATAGACCCCGTTCGCGATGGCATGGCCCCTCTGGATCGTCTGCCATGCGTCGTGCTGGGCCGCCCCGAACTCCTCTTTCTCTCCCGGGTGCCAGCCGATCGCGGTGGGATAGAACAGGACCTCGGCTCCGAGCAACGCCGTGATGCGGGCCGCCTCCGGATACCACTGATCCCAACAGATGAGCACCCCAATCGGAGCGGCGTGGAGCCGGAACGTTCGGAACCCAAGGTCGCCGGGGGTGAAGTAGAATTTCTCGTAGTAGAGCGGGTCGTCCGGGATGTGCATTTTGCGATAGGTTCCCGCGAGGGAGCCATCTCGTTCCAGAACCGCGGCTGTGTTGTGGTAGATGCCCGAGGCGCGACGTTCGAAGAGAGGCGCCACCAGCGCGATCTTCTCCTCGCGAGCGACCGCGGCGAGGCGCTCCGTGGTCGGGCCAGGGATCGGCTCGGCGAGATCGAACATCGCGTGGTCCTCCCTCTGGCAGAAGTACTGCGCGAAGAACAGCTCCGATAGCGAGACGATCTGGGCGCCGTGCTTCGCCGCCTCCCGGATCCGGGCAATCGCCTTCTCCACGTTCGCGGACGGATCGGGCGAGCAGGACATCTGGACGAGGGCGATCCGGAGCTTCTTTGCCGCGTGAGCCGCCATCGGTAGCCTTCCCGGCTTCGCAGAGCCGAGCGACGGACCCATCGTGACCTCATTTAGATTGTCTCGCCGGCTCGGGCGCGATGGCGCGCTCGACCGAGTTGGTAAAGCCCTACACGCCTACCCCACAACCGACGATGGGCGACGGTCCGGCTCGCGGAGTGGTGACGGGTCTCTTCCGCAAGGGCGAGATCGGGGAGGAACGGGGCCTGCCCAAACGTGCCGTCGAGGAGATCGAGGTCGACGCGACCGGGGTCGTCGGGGATTTCAACCGGTACCGGCACGAGAATCTCCACGACGATCCCGACAGTGCACTCTTGATGATTCCCGAGGAGATTCTCGCACAACTCCGGTCGGAAGGCTGGCCGGTCCGTCCGGGCGATCTCGGAGAGAATGTTAGCTCTCGCCAGGTCCCGTACGCCCTCCTGCAACCCGGTTCCCGGGTGGCGATCGGTGCGGTGCGGGCCGTGATCACCCGCCCGTGCGACCCGTGCTCGAACCTCTACCTGCTCCCGTACGTCGGCGAACACCGCGGGCTAGAGTTCATGAAGACCCTGCTCAACCGCCGTGGTTGGTACGCCCGCGTCCTCACACCGGGTCGCGTCCATCTCCGAGATCCCATCGTTCTGGACTGACCCGGCCGCATCGGCCCGCTCGCTCTCGCCGTCAACGACGGACGGCTCTTCGGGCGCGCGTCCCCTTCTGCGCCGGGCGTTGGCGCTTCCACGCTACGCGGGCGGCCGGATCGATCCAGTACCGCATCTCCCAGCGGCGTTCGAATCCCAACCGGGCGTAGACGGATCGTCCCTGGGGCGACGCGTGGAGGATCACTTGCCCATAGCCCCGTCGCTTGGCGTCCGCGATCAGGGCCCGAGCGATCCGGCTCGCCAGTCCGTGACCGCGGTGCACCGGCGCCGTGAACATCGACAGGATGTAGGGTGCCACGTCACGCTCGGAGCTCTCCGGGCGGGGCTGCTCCGGCCGGTACCAGATGCAGCCGCTCGCGGCCGCCTCGCCGCGACGGGTTTCCGCGATCTGCCCGACCAGCTCTCCGCGCCTCAATCGGACGAGGAGCCAGCGTCGATACCGGCGGTCGTGGGTCGCGATCTGTTCCTCGGTTCGACCGCCGATCGCCGAGAACATCCGGTGGCGATGATCGAGGAGGGTTTCGACATCCGATGCCCGCGCTGCTCTCAACCGGTACCCCCTCGTCGGCACGATGCTCCGACCGAGATCGAGGAGATTAGACTTACCAGCCCGTTCTCGGCACTCACCCTCCCCAGCGGTGCTCCGGCCATCGTGCAGAGCGCCGGGCATGCCGTGAGCGAACTTGGTAGAGCAACGTACTTGAGCCGTCCTGCGCTAGGTCGGCCGTGTCCGAGCTTCTCGACTCCGAGGATCGTCTCCGGGGCGCCCTGCGACGTATCGAGAGGCACACTCCGTTCGCGGAGATCGTCGCGGAACGCTCGCTCGGGGATTCCGTTCGGCTCGACCGCACGTCCGTCTCGCCCCGCGTCTTCCCTCGCCTTGAGGGAGCCGCGTTCCGCGCATGGACGGGCGATCACTGGGCCGAGGTAGCATCCACCGGACTCTTGGCCGAGCCCATCGATCGCGCGGCCGAAGCGTTGATCGGATTGCTTCCGGAAGGCGCCGGAGCTCGGCCTCCTCCCGGAGAGCCAACCGGCGGAGAGGCGTCCTACACCACCGCTCCTCCGAGACCGATGGAGGACCTCTCCATCGAGGACCGGATCAACTTCGCGCGAGATTGGTACGCGTGGGCGACGACCGTGCCCGGCGTCCCCAACACCACCGTATCGATGGGATTCTTCTCGGACGAACGGTTGTACCTGAACACCTCGGCGGCGCGCCGGCACCAGCGCGTCTCCAGGGTGTTCGCCAGCGTCGTCCCGATCGCGATCGAAGGAGGTCGGGTTCAGTACGATGCGCTCGTCCGGGGAGCCATCGGCGGGCGCGAGGTCCTGGACTACATCACCGAGGAACGGGTGCACGACGTGGCGAGGAGCGCGCGCGCGATGCTAAGCGCCGAATCCCCTCCCACGGGACCGATCACCGTCCTCATGGACCCGAGCACGACCGGGACATTCGCGCACGAGTCATTCGGGCACGGGACCGAGGCCGACCAGTTCGTGCGGGAGCGATCGTACCTTCGGCCGATCCTCGGCTCGATGGTCGGGCCGGAGTTCCTGACGATCGCCGACGACGGCGCCTACCCCGGAGGCTGGGGCGGGATCTACTTCGACGACGAGGGACGCCGGAGCCAGAAGAATCTCCTGGTCGACCACGGCCGGTTCACCGGCGTCCTCCACGACCGCGTGTCGGCCGCGCTGCTTGGAGGGTCTCCGACGGGGAATGCCCGCCGCGCGGACTTCCTCAGCCGAGAGTTCGTCCGGATGACCAACACGTACGTCGAGCCCGGGGACTGGGGGCTCGAAGAGCTCGTGAAGGAGGCCAAGGACGGGGTACTGCTCGAGCGATGCACCTCCGGCATCGAGGACCCCCTCGGCGGACAGATGCAGATCAAGGTTCTTCGGGGGCACCGCATCGAGCACGGCGAGCTCACGACGCTCGTCTCCTCGATGGCGCTCTCCGGCCGCGTGCTCGATGTCCTGCGCTCGGTCCGCGGGGTCGGTCGTGCCGACGCGTTCGAGATCGACCCGGGCTTCTGTGGAAAGGGCCATTCGGACATGCTGACCGCCGGAACGGGCGGTTCCTACATGCTAACCAGCGCGGCGGTGGGGCCGGCATGACGCGGGCAGGGTCCGACCTCGCCTTCCGCGTCGCCGACCAGCTCAAGATCGACGGGCCGTGGGACGTGTACGCCGAGCATCTCGCTCGGTACGAGATCCATTTCGACGGGACCCACATCGAGACGGTCCGGGGACCCATCACCATCGACGGATACGGGATCCGAGTTCTGCGGAAGGCGGAGGACCAAATGGGGGTGGGCTATCAGGCGAGCGCCGATGCCTCGAGTTCGGGGATCTCGACCGCTCTCGCCGATGCGGAGGCGACGGCGCGACATGCCCGGTTCCCCGCGCGCGCGGTCGTTCTGCCCGGGAGCGCTCCCCGCGCACTGTCCGACGTAGAGATCTCCGATGCGTCGCTCGCCGATCGGCCCCGCGAAGGCGTGGACGCCTACGTGCGCGAGCTCTTCGCTCGATTCGAGGGCCGCACAGGTGTCCAGCCGAGCTTCGGCTCGGTCCGTGCGACCGTGGGCGAAACCACGATCGCCAACTCCTCGGGTCTAGCCACTTCCTTCCGCCATACGAGCGTCGACTTCGAGCTGGCCGTGAAGGCATCGGGTGGACCTGAGGGTCGGCCTCCCGGGGAGTACTGGGTCACCCGCTTCCAGCGACGCCTCGACCCGCGCGAGCTCATCGCGGACGCGGACAACTGGTGCCAACGCGCGAAGGACGTTCGCGTGGCGGAAGCGCCGCCCGCCGGGCAGATTCCGGTCGTTCTCCCGGCGTACGTCCTCTCCGAGATCGTTCCGCCCGTCGTGGGCTTCCGCTTGTCGGGGGCCGCGCAGCTCCGTCAGATGGCTCCGGAGCCGGGCACGATGTACGGCACCGAGCTCGTTTCCATCGACAACGATGGTCGTATGCCGTGGGGAGGCGAATCCGCTCCGGTCGACGATGAGGGAACGCGAACGGGCCGCTTCGCGCTCCTCGATCACGGGAAGACCGGTGGGTTGATCTACGATGCCTTGCACGCCGGCGCCTTCGACCGAACCTCCACGGCGGGGGCTCAGCGCCTCGGAGATTTCGGTCGCCGAGCCGGTTCCCGGTTCACGAGCCGCCCGGCACCCGGGCCCGCCACGCTCGCCCTCCACGTTGGAACAGGCGGGACCGACGCCGAGGTGATCGAGGCGGTGCGGGAGGGGATCTGGGTCGAGCAGTTCGGCTGGGCGTTCCCCGATCCGACTTCGGGGGCGTTTGGCGGAGAGATCCGGATCGGTTATCGCATCCGAAACGGTCGCCTCGCCGAGCCAATCCGAGGCGGCACCGTGGGAGGGCTCGTCCTGGCGGCGCCCGGAACCCCATCCCTGCTGAACAGCGTAGTCACGCTGGGTTCGACCGCGACGCTCTCGGATTCGCTCCGCGCTCCGACGATCGCGGTGAACGGCCTCACCGTGGCCGGCACCACCTAGAACGCTGCACGCTTTACTTCAGCTGAAGAAGGATGGTCTTGCATTTCGTGCATCGCAGCCCAGGGAGATTCGCGGAGTACATCCCGGAGAACCCGGTAGGCACCAGCACCTCGAGCCCACTCGGCCGCAGCCGGCGATCGGAGGCCTCGTGCGACCAGTAGAGGCCGGAGCCGTTCGTTGCCGTGACGAAGCCCGCCTCGAGGGGACCCCCGCACGCCGCGCATGTTGCGTCTGCCATGGTCTACGTACTGGGCGGCTCCACGTCCCCTAATATCTTTCGCTGGGGGGCGGACCCCCGAAATCGCCGGAATCGAGGGGTGGGCGCGGGTTCGGACGTGGCAGGAGCGCCGAGCCGTCCTACGGGTCCGAAGACGTCGGCGCCACCGGCTTGAACAGCGCGTCTTTGCGCATCTTGTAGATCAGCCGCTTGTCGTCGACGTCGTATCGCGTCTCTCGCCAGGGGTCCGCGATATTCGAGTAGCCCCGAACCTCCCAGAACCCGGGCTCGTCCTCCGTCACGAACCGGAGACCTCGGAGCCACTTGGCCGACTTGTAGAAGTACCGCTTCGGAACGAGCATGCGGACCGGCCCTCCGTGCTCGGAGGATAACGGCGCCCCATCGGCCGAGTGCGCGAGGAGCACGTCGTCGTCCAGAAGAGCCGCGAGCGGCAACGAGGTAGTGAACCTCTGCTCGCACTCCATGATCACGTACCGCGCCGCAGCGGTGGGTCGCACCCGCTCGACCAGCGCCTGGAACGGCACCCCGCTCCAACGCATCCCGACCTTCGACCAGCTGGTCACGCAGTGAATGTCGCAGACCTGCTCCTTCTGGGGGAGGCGTAGGAGATCCGCGAAGCCGATCGTCGCGGGGTGCTCGACCTCTCCGTGGACCCGGAGGGTCCAGTTCGGAGGTGCGAGGTCCCGCGGAACGGAGCCCGCGTGGAGCACGGGCCAGCCGCGGGTGTGGATCTGGCCCGGGGGAAGGGGGTCGGCGACCATCGAAGGAGAATACCTTCGCCGCTCGGATAAGCCCTCAGGGGATTCGACGCGCGAAGCTCTCGCGCCGGATCAGCGCCGTGTCCTTCGTATCTTGACCTGGTCGCCCGTCCAATCGAAGGCCAGCCGCGTCCGCGGCTGCCAGACCTTGCGCCGGTCCCATAGGGCTCCGACCAGCAGCGGTAGCCCGATCGATGCATCGACGTGCGCCATGGCCCGGGTCGCGTGCCGGGAGATCTTCCCCCAGGACTGAGCCTCGTCCAGCGTGCTCCCCGAGAGCCCTCCCCAGTGCGGGGCATCGGTTGTGATCTGGAGCGCGTAGTAGTGCCCTTCGCCCTCGCGGCCAAAGGCGTAGTTGGCCATCACGATCCCGTCGTTGATCCAGTTCTTCGGCGTTCCGCCGCCGATGTAGAAGACCGCGGTCCGCTCGGAGGCGTTCAGGATTTGGACGAGCTCGTAGTTGTCCCGGATCGCGTCTAGAATGAACCGGTCCGCCCGCTTCCGGTTCGCCTGATAGTACAGCGTCAGGCCGATCCCGATCGAGCTATCGATCAGCGCCGGGGAGAAGACCGGGACGCCGCGTCGGGCGGCGGTCGCGAGGATCGAGTCCGGGTCTTGGAACTTCGACCCGAGGAACCCGAGGTACTCGCGCGAGGATGCGGGCCGCCGGGGGAACTGTTCGGTGACCTTGCCGATGGCCCGGTCGGTGTCCTCGAACTTGATCTCGTCGACGTAGGTGTCGTAAATCCGATCGAGGTAGGCATCGCGCAGGAGGACGTCGTCCGCGGTCGGAGTGCCCATCCAATGGTGGCCGCCGATCGTCTGGTAGATGTCCTGGTACATCACCGCGCCCGTGGTCGCGACAACGTCCACGAGGCCCCAGTCGATCATGTCCCTCAGTACCTTTCGCAGTCCGGCGGCGATCAGAGGGCCGGAGACCCCGAGCAGGATGGTCGGGCGCTTGGGGTCGGTGAGCGCGTTCTCCCAGACCTCCATGCACCGTCCGAGGTTACGCGCCTGGATCGAGGTCGTCTGGAATTGCGAGAGCAGATTCCCCAGCCCGCGCAGGCGGGTCACGTCCACCGGTACGACCTTCTTCGTGAGCAAACCACGGCGTCGGGCCGAGAGGGATCGTGCCACGTGCGTGCCACATCGGACCGGTTGATAAACGCTCCCGTCTCGCGAGGTTTACGGGCCCCGGCTCGACGCTAACCGAAGCCGGCGAACGCCGCCGGATAGAGCCCGTAGACGATGGTCAGAGACCCCACGATGAGGAGCACCGCCACGACGATCCGCTTCAGGAGCTTCGGCTCCACGCGCGCGCCGAGCCGCCCTCCCACGAACGAGGCAAACGCCGCCACCGTGATCAGGGCCAGCGCTCCGGCGACGAAGACCACGAGAACTCCATATGTCGCTACGAAGACGGTCTGGAAGATCATCGTGGTGTCCCCCAGCTCCAGAAGCAGAGTCGCAACGAACGCGACGGCGACGGCGGAGTGGCCCCGCGCGGGCGGCACTTCGGGATCCTCCTCGTGGAAGAACAGCCAGATCGCATAGCCAATCAGGAACGCGCCACCGCCCGCGCGCAACAGACCGAGCCGACTCGGTCCGAGGATCGCGACGAAGGCCGCACCGATCGACACGGCGATCGTCGTCGAAACGAGGAACGCAAGGGCCCCTCCGATCCACGTCAGGAAGGGCGACTGCTTGGCCGCGATGGCCATGATGGAAAAGCTCGTGCGGTCGACGAGCTCGAGGCCGCCGATCACGGCGAAAACGACGGCGAATCCGTAGAACACACCGGCGTCCACGAGCGAGACCGTAGACTTCAGGCGAGGTGCTTCAGGAACTCGTCGACCTGCCGTTCGCAGTACGCGCAGGAGAGCACGACCGGCCGCCGGCGGATGACGTGGAACTGGCTCTCGACGGGCTCGGATTGGTTCGAGATGCAACTCGGGTTCGGGCACTTGACGATCCCGAAGATGCGCTCGGGAAGGTCGACGCTCCGCTTCTCCTGCACGCGATAGTCCCGGATGATCGAGATCGTGGCGGTCGGGGCGAGGAGGGCGATCGCGTTGACCTTGCGCGGGGAGAGCTCCATGTTCTCGACCTTGACCATGTCCTTCCAGCCGATCTTCCCGGATCGGACGTGGAGTGCGATGCTGACGGTCGAGTCCTTGTCGAGCTCCTTGATGCCGATGATCCGAAGGACCTCGAGGGCGAGCCCGTTGCCGATGTGGTCGATGACGGTCCCGTTCTTGATCGGGGTGATCTTGAGTTCGCGCACCATCGCTGCCTACCCGGCCCTGCCGCCGAGGACCCCGCTCAAGAGCGCCATGCGGACCGGCACCGCGAGGAACGCCTCGCGGAAGTAGGCTGCGTGCGGGGTTCGATCGACCTCGGGATCGATCTCGCCCGCGCGCGGAAGCGGATGCATCACGATCAAGCGGGGTTTGGCGCTCGCCAGCACCCTCGCGTCGATCCGATAGGAGCCCGCGACCTTGCGGTACTCTCCTTCGTCGGGAAATCGCTCCTTCTGGATTCGGGTGACGTAGAGGACGTCGGCGTCGCGAACCGCTCGCTCGATATCGGGCTCCTCGGTGATCTTGACACCGAGCTGATTGAGCTCGGCACGGGACTCGTCGGGCAGCCTCAGGGCGGGGGGTGAGGCGAGGACCAGCTCGGAGCCGAGGATCCCGAGCGCATAGGCGAGCGAATGGACCGTCCGCCCGTACTTGAGGTCACCAAGAAGCACGACCTTCAGCCCGGCGAGGGTCCCGAACGCCTCCCGCATCGTGGCGAGATCGAGGAGGGCCTGCGTCGGATGCTGGCCAGCCCCATCCCCAGCGTTGATCACCGGTTTGTCGGACGCGTCCGCAGCGAGGCGGGCCGCCCCTTCGTTCGGATGGCGGATCACGATGGCATCGGAGTAGGAACTCAGCATCCGGACGGTGTCGTACAGGCTCTCGCCCTTCTTCATCGAAGAGATCCCCGAGTCCGCGATGGTGATGCAGCGGCCCCCAAGGCGCTGGACCGCCGCCTCGAAGGATAGGCGCGTGCGGGTCGAGGGCTCGAAGAACGCCATCGCGACGATCTTTCCGGCAAGCGCGTTGCTCGCCTTCTTCCCTTCCGCGATCGGGATCATCTTGCGCGACGCACTGAGCAGATCGGTGATCTCCCGGGGGGAGAGATCGCGGATGGAGACGAGGTCGCGGCCCTTCAGCGCCATCCCATTCTCGGAGCATGGGTCACTCCTTAAACGTTGCCGAGCCTCGGTTTTCGCCGGGAATGTCGAACCCGGTGGGGATGCGCCAGCCCCGCAATGTGGTCCTCTTCGGCCTCGTTGCCTTCGCCTGGGGAATGAACTACATCTTCGTCCCGATCGGTCTCGAGTACACGAGCCCGCTCTGGCTCGCGACCCTTCGGGCGGGGATCGCCATCGTCTTCGTCGCGCCCTACGTCTACGTCCGGCACCGACGGAGCGTCCTCACGAATCGAGATCGCCGGGACGCGCTGCTCCTCGGGGTCCCGAACACGGCGCTCTTCCTGGGCCTGTGGTTCGTGGCCGCTCCGCAGGTCGCTGCCGGGGAGACGGCGATCCTGATCTACACCTTCCCGCTCTGGGTAGCCCTCTTCTCGCCCTGGGTGCTCGGTCATCATCTGAGCCAACGGCACTGGATCGCGATCACGGTCGGGTTTCTAGGGATCGTCGCGATCAGCCAGCCCTGGACCCTCGGAGCGGGCTCGATCCCTCCCGGGGCACTTCTTGAACTGCTCGGAGCCGCTGTGAGCTGGGCGATCGGCACCGTGCTCTACCAGCGACGCTTCCAAGGGGCGCAGGTCGTCCAAGAGGCCAACGCCTACCAGCTCGGCGGCGGTGCGCTCCTCCTTCTCCTCACGACGGTCCTGGTCGAACCGGGAACCATCCCCCCCGGCGCTCCCCAGTTGTGGATAGCCGTTCTCTGGATAGGAGTCTTCGGGACCGCCTTCTCCTACATGGTGTGGTACTACCTGCTCGATCAAGTCCCCGCAGCGACCCTCGCGGCGTACAGCTTCCTCACGCCGCTGGTCGCCCTGGTAGCTGCCGCCGTACTCCTCGGTGAACGGCTGACGGCCCCCGAACTCGGAGGCGTGGTCCTCGTCCTGATCAGCATCTACGGGATCGGCACCGCCCGGAGAAGGTCGAGAGGTGGTGGGCCCACTGCCACGGAGGAAACGACCGATCCAGGAGCGATCATTGCCGGGGCTCCCGCTGGTCTTGTCGAGAGCGCCCCCACGCGCTCGTTTGGCCGAAGTCAGGAGGGCGCCTTGTTCCGCCCGCTACGTCGATGGAGAGCCCGCCCCTAGCGCGGCTCCAACGGCTCGCGGCACGGCCAACGCCGGCCGCCAGTGAGCCCTCAAACGCACGTGCCGACACCGTCTCCCAGCTCCGAGCCTCGGTGGGGCAGGGACGTCCCTCGCTCAGGGAGCGTCGCGCGGGGTCAATGGAACGCGGGTCGTCCTGAAGTCGAACGTCGACCACCGGTGGCAGGATGGACAGGCCATGTACCGCGAGGCCCCCAAGCGCAACGCCGTTACGGAAGCGCCGGGTACGAAGTCGTAATCGAATGTCTCTTGGCACTTGGGGCAGGTGAGTCGGGCACGAGACACGATGCCCGGCGTTCCGAGCCCGCGATTACGCCGGTACGACCGATAGTAGAAGAAGACCAAGAGTGCGACCAGGACGACCGCAACGGCGAGTGCAACGGACGCGATCGCCACCATCTACCGGCCCCCCATTCGTGGAGCGTCGTTTCCGGGGACGGATCGGGAGCGATGCGGCTTCAGGAAGCGTCGGACCCCACCAAAGACCGTCACCAGCGGATCGGCGAACACGGGCAGAGCTTGGGAGAGTGCGGCTCCGGGCAGTATCCGCGAATCAGCGCGGGCAGCGCGGGAGTACAGGTCCCAGTCCGCCGCGGCGCGGGCGGCCTTGTTGCGAATCCCCCATAGAAGCTTCCGCCGGTAGACAGGGTTCGGGAAAATCTCCATAAGCCGACGTTGCGTGAGGTGGTCCTCCGCTGCGTCTCGGGCTAGGATCGCCAGGAAATCCCGCTCTCGGGGGCTGAACATCTTCGACCTCCGTCGATATTCGATGCTCCGAGTACTACATATTCGTTACTGTATTCAGTAACGCCCTCTCCGATGACCGCAGCTGGCTCGGGTGACACTCGCGCTCGAATCGAGACCTCTCACGGCCTGCGCCGGTGAAACTTCGAGAGGCCATCGCAGACTGCCAGAGAGACCACAATCGGAGCCGGAGAGTCCCGTGCTCTGCCTTGGGCCCGGGACGATGTTTCGCGAGGAGGGATACACGATATCCGATCGAAAGGAGCCCTGCGGTGTCGACGGGGAACCGGCTCTCTCCGTTTT